>NZ_CALPCU010000005.1:0-97514 GCF_943193085.1 Vermiculatibacterium agrestimuris
CCCCCCCCCCCCCCCCCCCCCCCCCCCCCTCCCGATGTCATATTCCTTTTAATGATCCGCACCGGTACCATTGGCCCATTCACAGGTGAGAATGGTGCCGTAGGGCAGCTCAAAATGGGTGGTCTTGATAATGTGCTGTTTGCCCACCCGCACCTCCTGGGTGCCCAGGTCGGTCTTGATATTGTTGCCCGTGTAAGCCTGGACTTCAAAGACCAGATCCAGGGTATCGTCCTGGCCGGTGGTCACAGCCACCACGCCGTTGGAGGTGGCCACCGCCGCCGAGGTGGGCCGGGGATTCGCGGTGACACTGGTGATATAACCCGGCAGAAGCTCCCCGTTGGCCATGAGCTGGTCGCCGGGCTTTCCGGCAGCCTGGGCCGCCTCGATATAGCCCTTGATGCTCTCGTAGACCTCCGGCTCGATCTTCTCCGCCTTGACGGTATAGGTGAAGTTGGTGCCCACCTCTACCCTGGCCGACCCCAGGCGGCCTGTCATCTTCAGCGCCACCGCCACGGCGATGACCGCCACAATGAGAACGACCAGCAGGTCGATAATATTGATCTTTCCGAAAATTTTCCCGTTTTTCATACTCTTTCTCCTCATACCGGCGGCAGGGGCCGTCGATTTTTCAGTTGTATATTTTTCCCCATGTGGTACAATAGGAAACGAACGTTGCCTGTATTTTACCACATTCCCCCTGTGGTCTACAAGTCTTTTTTCGGAGGAAGAGCATGAAAGTTATCCATCTCATCTCGGGAGGCGACTCCGGCGGAGCCAAGACCCATGTCCATATGCTGCTCCAAAACCTCTCCCAGACCATCGACGTGACCATGGTCTGCTTTATGGACGGCCCCTTCGCCCAGGAGGCAAAGGCGCTGGGCATCCGCACCGTGATCTTCCCCGGCCGGAACATCCTCAGGGTCTACCGCCAGCTCAAGACCTTTATCCGGGAGGGCGGCTACGAGCTTATCCACTGCCACGGCGCCAGGGGCAACCTGATGGGCTCCCTCCTGCGCCGCTCCACCGGTCTTCCCGTGGTGTCCACCGTCCACTCCGACTACCGGCTGGACTACCTGGGCCGTCCCCTGGCCCGGATCACCTACGGCTTGGTAAACACTGTGGCCCTGCGGCAGCTGGACTACCGCATCGGCGTCTCCGACGCCATGACCGACCTGCTCATCTCCCGGGGCTTCGACCCGGACAAGCTCTTCACCATCTATAACGGCATCGACTACACCCCCCGCCGCCCCGCCCTGTCCCGGGAGGAGTACCTCCAAAGCCTTGGAGTGGACTGGCCCGCGGACAGCGTCATCGTGGGTATTGCCGCCCGGCTCAACCCGGTGAAGGACATCCCCACCCTGGTGCGGGGCTTTGCCGCCGCCCACCAGACCTGTCCTCAGCTGCGGCTGCTCATCGCCGGCGACGGCGAGCAGATGGAGCTGCTCAAAAAGCTCTCCGCCGACCTGGGCGTGGCCGGCGCGGTCTGCTTCGCCGGATGGGTCAGCGACACCGACAGCTTCTATAACGCCTTGGACATCAACACCCTCACCTCCCTCAGCGAGACCTTTCCCTATTCCGTCACCGAGGGGGCCCGGGCCTCACTGCCCATCGTGGCCAGCCGGGTGGGCGGCATCCCCTATCTCATTGACCACGGGGTCAACGGCTTTCTCTTTGAGGCCGGAGACGCCGGCGCCCTGGCCAGGCACCTGGTGACCCTGGCGCAGGACAAGGCCCTGCGGGAGCACATGGGCCACCGGCTCTATGAGAAGGGCCGCACCCAGTTCTCCCTGGAGAGCACCCTGGAGCGGCAGCTGGAGATCTACCGCACCATCCTGCGCCGGAAGGCGCGCAAGACGGGAGAGCGTGACGGAGCCCTGGTCTGCGGCGCCTATGGCCGGGGAAACGCCGGGGACGACGCCATTTTGGAGGCCATCGTCCGGGAGCTGCGCCAGCTGGATCCCGACCTTCCCGTGTGGGTGCTCTCCCGCAAGCCCAAGGATACCCGGCAGGCCTACCGGGTCAACTCCATCTATACCTTCAACATTCCCCGCTTCCTCTCCCGCATGGGCAAGACCCGGCTCTACATCAACGGCGGCGGCTCCCTCATGCAGGACGCCACCAGCCGCCGGAGCCTGTGGTTCTATCTCTTCACCATCTCCGCGGCCAAGATCCTGGGCAACAAGGTGATGATGTACGGCTGCGGCATCGGGCCCATCCAGTATCCTTCCAACCGGAGGCTCTGCTCCAAAGTCCTGCAGCGCCGGGTGGACGTCATCACCCTTCGGGACACCCACTCCAAAACCGAATTGGAAGCCATGGGCATTACCGCCCCGGAGGTCATCCTCTCCGCCGATCCCACCGTCATCCTCCCCGCCGCCGAGAGCGCCACGGTGGACGGCATTCTGGAAAGCGCGGGTCTGGATCCCAACGGCCGCTATATCGGCTTCACCCTGCGGCCCTGGCCCGGCTTTGAGGCCAAGCTGGACGTCCTGGCCCAGTGCGCCGACTACGCCTATGAGGCCTACGGCCTCACCCCCCTGTTCCTGCCCATCGAGCGGCGGCTGGATGTCAGCGCCGCCCAGCAGGTGGCCCGGCGGATGAAGGCCCCCTACTACCTCCTCCCCGACACCGGCTCCTCCTCCCACTCCATCGGCCTGTTCGCCCGGATGCAGGTGGTGGTGTCCATGCGTCTTCACGCCCTGGTCTTCGCCGCCGGGCAGGGTGTGCCCCTGGTGGGCGTGGTCTACGACCCCAAGATCAGCTCCTTCCTCAGCTATATCGGCCAGGATCTCTACACCGACCTGGACGTCATCACCCCGGAGGGTCTGAAGGCCCACATCGACGCCGCCGTGGCCCGCATCGGGGACGAGGCCTTCCTCTCCCAGGGCGTAGACCGCCTGCGGCAGATCGAGCGCCGCAACCAGGCCGCCGCCGGCAAGCTCCTGGGCATGGAGGAGGGCGGCGAGAGATGAGGCAGATCGTATGTATTGCCGGGGAGACCTGGCAGAGCTCCCCCACCCGCACCCAGCAGCTCATGACCCGCATGAAGGACGCCCAGATCCTCTACTTTGAGCCTCCGGCGTCCAAGGGCGCCCACCACGTCCGCGCCGGCCGCCGGGTGCGCCCCAATCTGATCGTCTATTCCCTGCCCACCGCCCTCACCGACGAGCCCTCCAACAGCATCCTCTACCGGTACTCCCGCGCCCGCGCCGCCCGGTTTCTCCAGTCCGTTCTGGAAAAGCACCATTTTCGCGACCCGGTGCTCTGGTGCGCCAGCCCCTACGGAGCCCAGTTCCTGGAGGACATCTCCTACCGGGGCCTGGTCTATGACTGCTACCGGGACTGGCGGGAGTGCCCCGACCCCTGGGAGGGCGACCTCACCGCCGCCGCCGATGTGGTCTTCGCCGCCTCCCCCGACCTGATGCGCCGGCTCATGCTTTGGAACCTGAATGTGGCGCTGCTCCCCTTCGGGTGCAATTATCCCATGTTCGCCAAGGAGAGTCTCTCCCGTCCCGCCGCTCTGGCGGGGCTTCGCGGCCCCATCCTGGGCTTTGTGGGCACCCTGTGGCCCGACCTGGATCTGGCCCCCCTTATCCGCCTGGCCCAGGCCCGGCCGGACTGCTCCATCGTACTTGTGGGGGCCGACCTGGGCTGTGCCGCCCTCCCCGATCTGGCGGCCTTCCCCAACGTCTATTTGCCGGGCCCCGCCGATCCCGTCGACCTGCCCGACTATCTCAACGCCTTCCAGGTCTGTCTCTACCCTCTGCGCCGCAGCGAGCTGCAAAGCGACATCCTCCACTCCCGCCTCTTTGAATACCTCTCCTCGGGCAAGCCCATCGTGGCCATGCTCCGCCCCGACCAGGTGGAGCACTTTCCCGATGTGATCTACGGGGCCCATTCCCCTGCCGAGTTTGCCGCACTGTGCACCCGGGCTCTGGAGGAGCGGGGCCCCTGGGTTCGCGACCGCCGCCGGGAGTACGGCAAAGCCGCCGCCTGGAGCGAACGGGCCAACGAGGTCAACCGGATTTTGGAGAGCATCGGCCTATTCAGCTGATCTCAGAAAATAACGCCGCCGTCTCGGCCCCATGGCCAAGGCGGCGTTCCCTTTCCCTCCGCCGTCCACTTTTTTCACTTTCCTCTTGACCTTCCCACTGTGTCAGGGTGTACCATACCCCAGGAACCGGTTCTCCACAACATCAAAGGAGGTATGCCATGCTCACCATCGGCGAATTTTCCCGGCTGGGCCGGGTATCCACCCGGATGCTCCGGCACTATGACGCCCTGGGTCTCCTCTGCCCCGATCAGGTGGGGGAGAACGGCTACCGCTACTACCGCCAGGAACAGTTGACCCTGCTTTTGAACATCCAGCGGCTCCAGAAATACGGCTTTCGCCTCTCCGAGGTGGGGCAGCTCCTGTCCCTGCCCGACGAGGAGCTCCTGCCCCGCCTCCACCGCCGCCGTCTGGACGCCCACTACGAGATCCACCTGATGCAGGAGCGGCTGCGGGAGCTGGAGGCAGACATCCTCCGAATGGAGGGAAGACCCATGCCAGAAGAAAAGTACCATGTGATCGTCATGCCCGACCCGGCGCAGACCGTTTTCGGTATCCGCCGCATTACCCCGGTCAGCCAGTTCCACGACCTGTTCCAGGAGCTTCGTCAGGAGCTGAAGGCGCGGGGGCTCAAGCAGACCGGCGCCGTCCAAATGCTCTACCACAGCGAGGAGTTCGACTACGAGGGGGCCGATGTGGAGGTGCAGGCGGTGGTGGAGTCCGGCCCCGGCACCACGGTGAAGCCCCCCTATGCCGCCTGCGCCGCCGTCACCCACAGGGGCCCCTATGAGGGCCTCCCCGGCGCCTACGAGGCCCTGGCGGCCTGGATGGCCGACCATCCGAACTACCGCATCTGCGGCCCTGTCATCGACCGCTACCTCAACGACCCGGACACCACGCCTCCGGAGCAGCTGGAGACCGGTGTTCTTTTTCCTATCGAAAAAATTTAAGCCCACATATCCGGGCACCCCCTGCCGTAAAATGCGGCAGGGGGTGTTTCCATGTCTGCATATCCGATCCTTTTCCTGCTTGCCGCCGTCATCCTGGTCAACGGCTGGACAGACGCCCCCAACGCCATCGCCGCCCCCGTGGCGGCAGGGGTGCTCCCCTTTCCCCTGGCGGCGGCCCTGGCGGCGGTGTGCAACCTTCTGGGGGTGGTCTGCACCGCCCGGGTCAGCGACGCCGTGGCCCGCACGCTCTATTCTATCGCCGACTTCGGGCCCCAGGCCCTCACCGCCCTGTCCGCCGCCCTCTCCGCCACCGTTCTCTGGGCGGTGTTCGCCTGGCGGTTCGGCGTCCCCACCAGCGAGAGCCACGCCCTGGTCGCCGGCCTCACAGGCTCCGCCCTGGCCTTGGGGACGGAGCGGCTCCACCTGGCCCCCCTGGCCTGGGTGGGGCTGGGCCTTATACTCTCTCTGGCCCTCGGCTTCCTGCTGGGCCGTCTGTTCCGCGCCCGGCTCCCCCACTGCCGGGAGGCGCTCTACCGCCGGGGCCAGATCTTGGGCGCCGCCCTGACCGCCTTCCTCCACGGGGCTCAGGACGGTCAGAAATTCCTGGGGGTCATGGCCCTCATCCTCGCCCTGGACTGCGGGGGGTACTCCCTCCCCCACTGGGCCAGCCGGGCCTGCGCCCTCCTTATGGCGCTGGGCACTCTCATTGGCGGCCGGCGGATCATCGACACCGTGGGCCGGAAGCTGGTGACCCTGGACCCCCGCGCCGGCTTCGCCGCCGAGGCCGGCTGCGCCGCCGCCCTGGCTCTGTGCACCCTCTGGGGTTTTCCGGTATCCACCACCCACGCAAAAACCGCCGCCATCCTTGGCGCCGGGGCCGCTCCCGACGGAAAGGTGGCGGGCTCCCTGGGCCTTGCCTGGCTGCTCACCTTTCCCGCCTGTGGTTTTTTGGCCTTTTTTCTCGTCAAGTGTCTCCTTTTGTGGTAGAATATCTCTGCCAAAGGAGGCTTTCATATGCGCTATGATACCGTGATCTTCGATCTGGACGGCACCCTTTTGAACACGCTGGACGATCTGGCGGCGGCCACCAACTACGCCCTGGCGCAAATGGGCTGGCCCACCCGCACCACCGAGGAGGTGCGCGCCTTCGTGGGCAACGGCGCACAGCTCCTCATCCGCCGGGCCGCACCCACGCAGAGCACCCAGCAGGAGCTGCAGCAGTGCCTGGAGCTGTTCAAGGCCCGCTACCAGGCCCACAGAATGGACGCCACCGCCCCCTACCCCGGCGTGATGGAGATGCTGGAGGCCCTGCGGAAAAAGGGCTGCAAGCTGGCGGTGTGCTCCAACAAGTTCGACGCGGCGGTGAAGAGCCTGGCCCAGGACTTCTTCCCCGGCGCCTTGGACGCCGCCGCCGGAGAGAACGAGGCGGCGGGCGTCCCCAAAAAGCCTCACCCCGCCATGGTGCTCCGGATCATGGAGGCCCTGGGCGCCCTTCCCGCTCAAACGGTCTATGTGGGGGACGCGGACACTGATATCGACACCGCCCGCAACGCCGGCATCTCCTGCGTCTCGGTGACCTGGGGCTTCCGGGACAGGGCCTTCCTCCTGGCCCACGGAGCACAGACGCTGATCAACGCTCCCATGGAGCTGGCAGACATTGTGGAGGGCTGACGCTGCCCGCCGAAGTCTGTTCCCCTGAACCAAAAATACTGCCCCGGCGAAGCATTCGCCGGGGCAGTGTTCTATTTCAGCTCCTCCAGCGCCTCTCCGGCCAATGCCAAAACAGCCAGCAGGTTCGGCAGCGCCATCAGTCCGTTGCAGATGTCGCTCAGAGCCCACACCTGCCCCACCTCTCCCACGCTCCCCAGGGCCACTGTCACCAGGAACACCAGCCGGAAGGGCCGGCCCAGGCTCTCCTCTCCTGTCAGGTGGGCCAGGCCCCGCTCGCCGTAGTAATCCCACCCCAGCAGGGATGTGAATGCGAACAGGAGCAGGCAGACAGCCACGATAATGTTCCCCCAACGGCCAAATAGAGTGGCGAAGGCCGCCCCGGCCAGGGGCGCGCCGGTCATGTCCCCCGTCACGCTCCCTCCCTCTATGGCCGCCAGCGCCCCCGCCGGATCGTAGACCCCGGAGGTGAGGATGGCCAGGGCGGTGACCGAGCAGACCACCAGGGTGGCGAAAAAGACCTCGAACATCCCCCAATAGCCCTCCTGGGCGGGGCTTTCCGCGTCGGCGGCTGCGTGGGCCATGGCGGAGGAGCCTACGCCCGCCTCGTTGGTGAACACCCCCCGGGCCACTCCGTAGCGCAGGGCGGCGGAGACGGTATAGCCCGCGCCGCCGCCCACCGCCGCTCTGGGCGAAAGGGCACAGCCCACGATCTGCCCCAGGGCGGGCAGCACCATATCCCGGTGGGCGGCGATGACCCCCACGCCTGTCACCAGGAAAAGCAGAGCCATAGCGGGCACCAGCCGCTCGCTGACCTTTCCCACCCGGCCGATGCCGCCCAAGATCACCGCCCCGGTGCATACCGCCACCACAAGGCCCACCCCCAGCCGGGGCAGGCCGAAGCCGGCGTGGAGGGCGGCGGAGATGGAGTTGGACTGCACCAGAGCGCCGCCGGTGAGGGAGGCCAGCACGCACCACAGGGAAAACCACCTGGCCCCCACGCGCCAGCCCAGCCGCCGTTCCATGTACTCCATGGGGCCGCCCTCCCAGCCGCCGCCCCTGACTCTGCGGCGGTACTTTACCGCCAGGGTCTTCTCCACAAAACTGGTCATAAGTCCCAGCAGGGCGGATACCCACATCCAGAATACCGCCCCCGGCCCGCCGAAAAAAATGGCGGTGGCCACCCCGGCGATGGAGCCGGTGCCGATGGTGGAGGCCAAAGCGGTGGCCAGGGCTTGAAACTGGGTCAAGCCCCCCGTTTTCTCCCCGCTCCGGCGCACCCGCCTTCTTCCCCCAAACACCAGCTCGAACACGGAACCCTTCAGCCAGGTCTTCAGAGAAAAGAGCTGGAAAAACCCGCTTTTCAGCGTACAGAAAAAGCCAACCAACAAAAAAAGCCCCAGCAGCCAGGGCTGCCAAAGCCCATCTGCCACCCGTTCCAGCATGACCGCACCCCCCTCTTCAAAGAGGTATGCGCCCCCCGGCCGGAAAAGACCCCCTTTGTCCCAAAAGCCCCGTGTCAGACTCCCTCCCCTGCCGGTGTTCGGGCAAGGCTCCGCTCATAGTCGATCCCCGTCGGGGCGGAGTGGACGCAGAGTGTGGCGCGGCCGTCCATGACCAGCGAGATCGCCTTGGTAAAGGCCCCTTCTTCATATTCCTCCACCCGGATACTGCCGCCGCACGCCGCCATGATCTCCCGCAGGTCGGCCAGGCCGTGGCCCGTTCCGCCGGTGGTAAGGCCGCGCTTGCCAAACTCCCGGAGGATCTCCGGGGGAAAGGGAAGGCCCGTATCACAGATCTTGATCTGATAGCCGTCCTGGGTCTCGCCCAGGATGAGGAGGACGCGCTTGTCCTCTCCCTCCTGCAGGCTCACGGCCCGAAAGGCGTTGCTCACCAGATCGCCCACCATCTGCTGGAGCTGGAATTGACTCAGAACGCCCTGCTGCACCAGAGCGGTGACGGGCGCGGTCACCACGCAGTCCAGAACGATGCCCTGCTCCGCCGCGTCCTCCCGCGCCCTCTGCAGCTGGCCGTCCAGAAAGAGCAGGCCGGTGGAGGAAAAGTTGGGCGCCTCCAGCAGTTCCCGCGCGCTGTCAGCGGATACCTCCCGTTCCAGCTCAGAGACCTCGTCAATGGCGCAGCCCACTTCTGCCGCCGTTTCCCAGCGGTGCTCCCGCAGCAGGGTTCTCTGCATCATCCGCAGCTCCCGTTTCACGGCGGGGATGACCGATTTATATTTGTGGGCATGGCGCACCAGCTCATCAATACGCTTGGATTGCTCCTCCTCAATTTTCTGCTGTTCCGAGGTGCCCTTGGCCCATATAAGCAATATCACACCAAATAAGGTAATCACTATTAGTGTGTACGTATCAAATTCTTTTCGGGATTCAATTCCATTGTTGGAAAGAACACTGTATGATATAACAAACAATATCCCAAAAGCTGTTACAATCCATTTGTAATATTTGCTTGTAGTTATTTTCCAAAACGTAAGATTCATGTAATGCATAACCATAAAGCATAGAAAAATATGGATTACACAAACAGATATTCCGCAAAAAAGCTTATACTCCTGCATTCCAACCGATGCTAAAAGAGCAAAGCCTACTATAACAGAACTCCCCCACAGCATTTTCGTTATTAGGTACGTAAGTATAGCCTCTACCACATTCTGACTACTTATGTGTCTATATGCTATTCCATTTAGGCATCCGCTTACACATACATTTAGAAGCGGCAGAAACTGTTTTCCTGTTACGATTCCCACAACAGTCGAAATTAGGGCAATCAAAACCATGTGAAGCCTTCTGAACCAACACTTGCTCATTTTTGATTTAGGGAAAATCTTTCGATACAGTTGTGTCCAAGTAATTGCAAAGACAATTTCCTCAATAATAAATGCGGTTTTCATCATTTTTCGCTTCCTTTCAACACTTTTTTGCTTGATAAGCGCAAATATAATACCGCATTATCTTCAATAACAAAATAAAAAGAATGGGAGCACCATTTTGGTGCTCCCTTCTTAATCCCTGTTAGGATCAAAAATGATCCTTAACAAAATCAATCAGGTCATCCAGCCAATCGCCCTGCTTGCGCATGAAGAAACCCTCCTCTCTGTACCGTTTGTCGTAACGGTACCATGAGAGGAGGGTCTTCCTATGTCGAATCAAAGGGGATGTATTTGGTCGCTTTTCGTCGCTTTTCGTCCGACTGCTGGTATGAAAACGCCAAAGATGTTGAAACCGCTGTGTTCCCTACTGTCGGATTTTGTCTTACGAAAACCGCCCTTTTAATCGGAAAATTTGTTGGCGTAGTAGCCGATGAACTCCTTCAGCTCCGGCTTGCCCTTTTCCGGGTTCACATACTGGGTAAATTCCCGCTGGAGGGTCTCCAGATCCGTGTGCCGCCAGGCGGACTCGATCCTGGTGCGCATGGCCTTCTCCAGGCTGATCCTGGTCACGTGATACTGCTCCATCAGCGCCGGATAGATCACGTTGTCCAGATCCACGATGCACCCCTCCGTCTTGGCGGCTATGAGGATGGAGTCCACCAGATAGTTGTGGGAAAACGTCCCCGGGGTGATGCCGATGCGGCCCATGGCCTCCACCACCTTCTTGCGCCTGCGCGCCTCCGGGGCGAGGATCGTATCAGCGGCGGCCTTCTGCTCCACCGGCGTTCCGAGGAAGAAGGGCCGCATCTCCCGGAGAAAGTCGGCCACCATCTCCGGGCCCCGCTCCGCATAGCCGACCATGTTCTTGGACTGGATGTGTCCGCTGCCGTTGGCGCGCACGCCCCGAAGGGTGACCGGTTCGGTCGTCCAGGTGGTCACCAGCACATAGGGGTTGAAGGGCAGGGCCTTGAGCTTGGGCAGCAGCTGTACGCCGTTGCCCTCCTTCAGCTCCAGATCCAGGATGACCGCGTCCGGGGCGTTGACCTCCACCGCCGCCAGACCTGCCGCGGCTCCGTCCTCGGCCGCCACCAGCTCTATGTCCTCCACCGTATCGAAGTACTCCGCGAACCGCTGTACCTCCATAAGGTCGTCTTCGATCATAACGATCTTCATCACAGGTTCCTTTCCCATTTTTTCTGCTCCTTCCTTGTTAAAATTTTCACGTTTCAGTGCTTTTGGAAAGTATATCATAATTTGCGCAAAATGCAAATTTTTTTGACAAAAAAAGCCCGGCGGATCCCTTCCGCCGGACTTTTCTCCCTTTTTCGACTGATTTCGCGCTACTCCAGCGCCGCCATCATGGCGGCCAGCTCCTCCTGGAATTCCAGCAAGTCCTTCTCTCCCCGGTACTCCACCCGCATTACTGTTCTGCCCCGGCGCAGTACCAGAGTGGTCTGCGGCACGCCCCGGCCGTTCTCTCCCCGCTTCGCGGAGACGGCGTCGAAGGCGGCGTCCGGGACGAGACCCTCCACCGGATCGTAGCCGTACCAGCCGATGCGGCCCTGCTCCTCCCAATAGGCTTGAGCCAGGGCGGTCAGGGGGAAACGGCGGATGCTGTACTGCACCACGGGCACCTGATCCCAATAGTTCCCCTCCACCTCATAGTGGGGGAAAGAGCTGTACTGCCGCCAGTACCAGTATTCCATCTCCAGCAAAGTCCCGCCGTGGGAGACATAGTCCATGTTGTACATCCGGTCTCCGGTGGCCCGGAGGCCGTCCCCCTCGATCTCCTCAATGGTCAGCAGTTGGGCCTCCGACGCGGGGTAGGCCCGGTAATCCATGCCCAGGAAGAGCTGGCAGGTGTTGATGACCACGGGGATGAGCACCACCACCCCCGCCGCCAGCAGCCAGCCGCCCCGACGGCCTAACTCCGGGGTCTGGCCCGCCGCGATGGAGCGGCGGAAGCGGCGCAGCCGCCCGAGGCCAAGGAACCAGGACAAGTCCACCAAGGCAAGGCCCAACACCGTCAGCAGGAGGGCAGCCAGGGGATAGTGGGCAAAGGCGGTCACCGGATAGCCGTCGTGCAGGTAGGTAAAGGCAACGCCCACCATATTGTAATAGAGGGCAAGCAGCAGCGCATTGGCCGCCAGCAGCCCCAGGCCGCCCAGGAGCTTCTGCCGGAAAAACCGGCCCAGGGCCCAGTCCATGCTCTCCGGGTCGGTATAGGCCCGGGCCTCCCGGTCACCGGTGGCGTAGACGAAGTAGCTGCCCCGGAAGGGGCCCAGGTACCGCCAGCCCGCCTGGGCGTAGAGGTCGGCCAGCTCCGGCGGCTCCTCCGACACGGAGCCCCGGGCCGGCTCCAGATGGATCCGCAGGCTTGCCGGCGCCTCCCTTTGAAATGCGGTAAGCGGCCCCGTGGTCATAAAAAAGATCAGTCCCTCCCCCGCCATCTCCTCCAGCCACCGCTCCAGGGCGGGGATGTCATAGCCGTTGACCGGGGTCACACGCCAGCACAGTTTACTCATTGGGCTTCCTCCTCTCCGTCGGCCACACAGCAGCGCAGGCGGGAGAGCTCCTCGCCATAGGCCGCGCGGCCCTTGTCCGTCAGATGATAGGTGCGCCTGCGGCCCTCTACCAGAGTCTCCTCGATGAGCCCCTCCTCCAAAAACCGGGCCAGCAGAGTGTAGAGCGTCCCAGGGCCCAGCTTCACCCTGCCCCCGGTGCGCCGCTCTACGAACTGGGCGATCTCGATGCCGCACATGTCCCGCTTCAAAAAGGACATGAGCACATAGAACATGGGCTCCGTCAACGCGCCCCAGATCCGGTTTCCCATAGCCCCCCTCCTTTATCGACCTTCGATATCGACTATCGATATTATAGCGCAGTCTCTCTTCCCTGTCAAGAGCGGGCGCGCGCAGCACAAGAAAAATTCCCAAATGTTGAATTTTTCCTTGACAGCGGGCTGCGGTTTTAGTATAATAATCCTCGCCGCTTAAACTAAAAAACAGCAGGGGAGCATAGCTCAGCTGGTAGAGCGCACGCCTTACACGCGTGATGTCACAGGTTCGAGCCCTGTTGTTCCCACCAAATGGCGTGGTAGTTCAGTTGGTTAGAACGCCGGCCTGTCACGCCGGAGGTCGTGGGTTCAAGTCCCATCCGCGTCGCCATTTGCCTCTGTAGCTCAGTTGGTAGAGCAGAGGACTGAAAATCCTCGTGTCACTGGTTCGATTCCGGTCGGAGGCACCAGAAAGAAATTCTCCCGGAATGGGGACATTCCGGGAGAATCCTTTTCAAAGGTATTGCATAGTATGGAGTATTCCCCAATGGGGGCCCCGGCAAATCGCAAAGCGATTTGGTGGGGAGAGGAGAAATAGCGAAATGAGCGAGCTTTTCCGCTTGCGGGGAAGCGAGGAATATGAAGCTTATTTCGACGACGTGCGGGCATAGCTCATCTGGTAGAGCGCCACCTTGCCAAGGTGGAGGTAGCGAGTTCGAGCCTCGTTGCCCGCTCCAAAAGATCCCAGGGCCCCCAAAAAGCATTTTTGCTTTTTGGGAGAAGGAAGAAGAACGTTGCGGATATGAAGCTTTCACCGCAGGTGGAAGCGAAATGGAGCAAAGTTCTTCTGACGCGGCGACGTAGCCAAGTGGTAAGGCAGAGGTCTGCAAAATCTCCACCCCCAGTTCGAGTCTGGGCGTCGCCTCCAAAAAAACAAAGAACCCCAATGGGGTTCTTTGTTTTTTTATATCCAGTCAACGGGCCGTTTCCCGCCTGCCGGCGCTCAGCGGCCGGCCCGCTCCAGCAGGGCCGTCAGCTCCTCCCTGCTGAATTGGTACACCGCATCGCAGAACTGACACGTCAGCTCCGCCCCGCCCTGCTCCTCGATGAGGCTCTTCAGCTCGCCGGGGCCCATGCTGACGAGGGCCCGCGCCACCCGCTCCCGGCTGCAATAGCACCGGTACTCCACCGGCCTGCGCTCCAGGATCTCCAGGTCAAACCCCGCCAGTGCCCGGCGCAGAAGCCCCTCGGCGTCCATGCCCTCCTCCAGCAGCGCAGCGGTCACCGGCCCCAGGGCCTGCACCCCCGCCTCCACCCGGTCGATGACGGCGTCATCGGCCCCGGGGAGGAGCTGAATGAGGTAGCCCCCCGCCCGGAGCACCGACTGGTCGGTGTCCACCAGCACCCCCAGGGCGCAGGCGGTGGGGATCTGCTCGCTGACGGCAAAGTATTCCGTCACGTCCTCCGCGATCTCCCCGGAGACCAGGGGCACCATGCCCACATAGGGCTCCTTCATGTCCAGATCTTTGATCACGGTGAGGGTGCCGCGGCCCACCGCGCCGCCCACATCCAGCTTCCCGTTTTCCTTCAGCGGCAGAAGCACCGCCGGGTTCTGCACATAGCCCCGGACGTTGCCCTCGTCGTCCGCGACGGCGGTAAGACTTCCCAAGGGCCCATCCCCCTTGAAGCGCATAGTCACGGAGGAACCAGCCCCCTTGAGCTGGTCACCCATCATAGAGCAGGCCATCAGACAGCGGCCCAGGGCGGCGGTGGCCACGGGCAAGGTCTTATGGATCTGCCGGGCCCGCTCGGTGAGCGCCCTTCCAGTGATGGCCATGGCCTTCGCCGGGGCGTTTTTGGCAATGACGCGAATGATCTCGTCCATAATTACTCTCCTTTGACAGCGGAGAAAAAGACCCGCTGTTCCCCCTCCTTGGGCGCGCTCATGCGCAACTCCCCATACCGTTTGATCCTGGCAAAGCCCGCCTGCCGCAGACAGAGCTCCAGCTCGTCCATGGTATAGGCATACTCCCGGTGGAGCTCCTCGCCCCGCCGCCACATTCCGCCCTCCCGGCGAAAAATATCCATCCAGAAGGTACAGATACGCCGCTTGGGGCTGTACTCTCCCCGCCAGACGCAGAACTCCTCCTCCGTCTCGTCCAGAAAGACCTGTCCGTCCATGCTCTCCAGCTTCTCCGGGGTGTCAGCGTCGAAGAGAAAGACTCCGCCGGGCTCCAAGTGCTCCCATACCCGTCGAAAGGCCCGGCGGAGCTTGGCCGGCTGGAGGACATAGTTGACGCTGTCCAGAAAACAGACGCAGGCGTCCACCCGCCCGGGGAGGCGAAGGGCCTCCATGGCTTCGCAGAAGAACCGGGGCCTCTGTTCCAGGCCCCGGCATTTTTCCTCCGCCACCGCCAGCATATCGGGGGACAGATCCACCCCTGCCACCTCATAGCCCCGGCGGGCAAGCTCCCAAGTCAGACTTCCAGTCCCGCAGGCCAAGTCCAGCACCGTATGCACTTCCCTGCCCAAGCGGCCAAAATGCCGCTGGGCGTAATCCGCCCAGCGGGAGTAATCCACATCCGTGGTCAGCGCGTCATAGCTTCCGGCCAGGAACTCATAGCTTGCCATACTTCTCCTTGATCCGGGGAAGCACCTCCTGGTAGCCGTCCGCCCCATAGTGGAGGGAGCGGTTCACCCGGCTGATGGTGGCGCTGGAGGCCCCGGTGCGCTCCAGAATATCGTTGTAGATCATGCCCTCGCTCAAAAGAATGGCCACCTCAAAGCGCTGCTCCATAGAGCGCAGCTCCGACACGGTGCACAGATCCTGGAAGAATTTCTTGCACTCCTCCATGTCCTTCAGGGAGAGGATCGCCTCGTATAAGATATCGCTCTCTCTCCGCTTCCCGCCTTTGATCATTTGGACAGCCTCCTCTTTCGTATTTCATCTCCATTTTATCAAAGTGAAGCATGAAAGTAAAGTCTTGAACGGAAATTTTTCTCCCGCATAGACTGAAATAATGAGAAAGGGGGAGCTGTGATGAAAACAACGACCACCCCGCCCGCCCTGGCCGAGGCCGGGACATACCGGCAGGTCTTCCGTCAGGGTGAGGCCGTTCTGCTGACGGCGGCTGCCCGCTGGCCCCGGCTGGAGGAGACCTCTCCCGGAATACGCCGGGTGAACCGCTACTACGACGCCCTCTTCGACCGCTGGCGCCGCCGGTGGGAGGGGCCCCTGCTGGAGCAGGCCAAAGCCGCCGCCGGGCCGGAGTCGCCCCCCTGGTCCGCACAGCTGGACTTCACTGTCACCCACTTCTCCGATGGGCTTTTCAGCCTATACATCGACGTTGTGGAGGAGACAGCCTCACGGCCCCGCCGGATACGGCTGGGAGACATCTGGTCGCTCCCCGCCGGCGTGCCCGTGACCCTGCGGGAGCTGCTCCCCCGCCGCCGCTGGTGGCGGGGGCCGGTGATGGAGGCCATCCGCGCCCAGGTGGGACAGCGGGTACAGGCGGGGGAATCCATCTACTACGAGGACTGGCCCCGGCTGGTGTCCACCCACTTCTCTCCCCGGCGCGCCTACCTGACTGAGCAGGGCCCCACGGTCTTCTATCCCCAGGAGACCATCGCCCCGTCTCTGGAGGGCTTTCCCACCTTTTCTCTGGCTGCCCTGTGCCCGCCCGTCAGCCCCCCGGAGGAGGCCACGGAGGCTCCCGGTACACTTTAAGCCACTTTTCGAAAAAAACCCTTGCTTTTTTTCCTTGATTCTGCTAATATAGAAGCCGATGCTTTTCAAGCGAATCCTGACCAGCGAGGAGGTAAAAGCGAATGGCCAAATGTGAATTCTGCAACAAGGGCGTTGTGTTCGGCAACCAGGTCTCCCACTCTCACCGCCGCTCCAACCGGCCCTGGAAGCCCAATGTGAAGCGGGTCAAGGCAATCGTCGACGGCACTCCCAAGCATGTGTACGTCTGCACCAGATGCCTCCGTTCGGGTAAGGTCACCCGCGCCGTGTAATCCCCCATTCACAGACAAAAAGCCGCTGTCATTGACAGCGGCTTTTTTACCGTTTCACGGTAAAAAAGTACACTTGAATATGGCCGTGGGCCGGGACGGCCCACATGGCAAAAAAAGCCGCTGTCAATGACAGCGGCTTTTTTGTACGTAGCCGCCCATTGCGGGCGGCAGGGGCGCTGGATATCACTCACATGATATGCTCCTGACAGAAGTCGTCCAGGACTTGAAAACCCATCCGTTCCCAGCTTGCCAGCTGGAACTTGCGGATGCTGGTGGCGTCCCATTGGGAACACAACCGGTTCTCCGGATCCAGACGAAGACTGTCGGCAGGTCGCGCTGTCCTCTTTTTCTTTACGCTCACGCCGGTCTCCATACCTTCACCCCCAGAAGAGAGTTTGCCCCGGCGGCGGCGATCCCATAGGTGGAACTTCCTTCCATGGAAAACATTGTCCCTTGAAACAGGGTTTTCTATAAGTTACAATTTGGTTACAAACCATTTTGACCATTTTCAAGGAGGTTCTCCCATGAAACGCCAGCTCTCTGCTCTGCTTCTGAGTCTGCTTCTCCTGACTTCTTCCGCCCATGCCGCCAGCCTCACCCTGGACGGCGCGCCGCTGGACGTGGGCCACGCCCCCGTCTACAGCGGCTCCACCTACGTCTCCCTCCGTGCGGTGGTGGAGGCCGTCTGTCCCGACGCCTCCGTCTTCTGGGGCGCGGGCCAGGCCAACGTCTATACCCCCTCCCTCACCCTCGCCGCCCAGCCGGGGCAGACCGCTCTTATCTGCAACGGCGACAGCCTCCCCCTCTCCTCTCCCATCCTGCTGGACAGCGGGCGCACTTTAGTTCCCATCCGGCCCCTCGCCTCCCTTTTGGGGATGGAGGTGACCTGGAACGGCGCCACGGGCACGGTGGAGCTCACCACCGGCGCGGAGGCGGAGCGCGACGATTACGACGACCAGGTCTACTGGCTCTCCCGCATCATCTCCGCCGAAAGCCAGGGCGAGTGCTGGGAGGGCAAGATCGCCGTGGGCAACGTGGTACTCAACCGGGTAGCGAGCCCCGACTTCCCCAACACCATCTACGGCGTTATCTTTGATGACCGCTGGGGCGGACAGTTTGAGCCGGTGCGCAACGGCACCGTCTACGACACGCCCACCCAAGAGAGCATCCAGGCCGCCATCGCCTGCCTGGCGGGAGAAAATACGGTGGGAGACAGCCTCTACTTCCTGGCCCCGGAGTTGACCGACAACCACTGGACAATGGAAAACCGCCCCTATGTCACCACCATCGGCGCCCACTGGTTCTACCTTTAATATTCGCCAAACCGAAAGCCGCCCTCACGGGCGGCTTTTTTATTTCACGCAGTCCGTTCCCCACGCCCTATCCTTAGTCCCCCAAGGGATAGGGCCGTTTCCGTTTGTAACTTTTTTCAATAATTTTTTGCCGTCAAAATCGACAATTTTCATGTAAAATTACCTGTTTCAAAAAATTTTTCTTGACTTTTGGTTTCAAAGCGGTTACAATGCGGTTACAATTTTTGCGCAGTTCCCTCTGCCAAATTGTAACCATTTCAGGAGGAATTATTTCATGTTGAAACGTCTTCTCACTCTGGCGATGTGTCTGTGCCTGACCTTTGGGCTGGGCGGCAATGTGATCGCTGTTGAGAGCGACGGCATCGACGTCATCGTCAACAACGCCGTCATTGACCTGGACGTCCCTGTCCAGGTCGAAGGGCAAACTACCTTTGTGTCCTATTGGCCCGTGGTTCGCGCTCTCTACCCCGACGCCCAAGCGGTATGGCAGGACGGCCAGGCGGTGGTCACCGCCGCCGGCCTGACTCTCACCATCCAACCCGGAAGGCCCTATCTGGTGGCCAATGGCCGCTACCTGTATATGCCCCAGGGCACCAAGACCCTGGGCGACACCATCCAGGTGCCCAGCCGGGTGCTGGCCGCCGCTCTGGGGGCCAACGTCTCCTGGGATCCCGTGGGCTGCGACGTAGTCTTCACCGCCGGCATGGGCCCCATCACCTCCGGCGGCGTGGCCTACCAGGAGGATGTGCTCTACTGGCTCAGCCACATCATTTACGCCGAGAGCGGCAACCAGTCCCTGGAGGGAAAGATCGCCGTGGGTAACGTGGTGCTCAACCGCGTCCACAGCGCCAAGTTCCCCAACACGGTCTACGAGGTCATCTTCCAGCGGGGCCAGTTCACCCCCGTCTCCAACGGCACCATCTATGCCACGCCCACTGAGGAGTGTCTGGTGGCGGCCAAGCTCTGTCTGGACGGGGCCAACACCGCGGGCAACGCCCTCTACTTTATCAACCCCCGGTATTCTCCCAACAGCTGGGCCAGCCGGAACCGGCCCTATGTGGCCACCATTGGCGCCCATGCCTTCTACGCCTGAGCCCTTTGCTCCAAAAATTGCTGCCGCCCCTCCTTCGGGAGGGGCGGTTTTTTCATGCTTTACGCCTTGACTTGCCCTTTGAGGCAGGCTATACTTTTATGCAGAAATATGCCGAATCTTTGGAGGCGATCTATGAAACATCCCTTCCGTCTGCCCGCTCTGGCCCTTGCCGCCCTTCTCCTTCTGCCCCAGGGAGCAATGGCCGCCCGGTTCTCTGACCTGCCCGCCTCCCACTGGGCCTATGACGATATGTCCCAGGCCGTGGGACTGGGGATCCTCAACGGCTACGATGACGGCTCCATCCACCCTGACGATACCCTCACCTGGGGCCAGTACCTGGTGATGCTGGATCGGGCCTTCTATCCCGATACCTACTCCGCTCTCACCGACTCCGGCACCAACTGGGATCAGGCGGGCTACTGGGCCGCGCTGGGCGAAGGTCTCCTTACGGAGGGAGACTTTCTCCCTGTGACCCCTCTCACCCTCTCGGAGCCCATCCTCCGGGCGGACGCCGCCGTGCTGCTGGATCGGATGCTGCCCGAGGACGTCCGGGGCCGCTCTACGAGCGGCTGGTGGTGGGGAGAGCCTGCAACCGCCGGGGATGTCTTCTCCGACTACGCTGCCCTGGGCGGGCCCTACCAGGAGGCTCTGGATCGGCTCTATGACGCCTACATCGTCAACGGCCGGGACGACGGCACCTTCGGCGGTGGAGAGACCATCAAGCGCGCCGACGGCAGTGTACTTCTGATGCGGGTGGTGGACGCAGTAGAGCAGACCTACTACGGCGAGGAAAAGACGGTGACCCTCCACATCACCGATCAGCAGGGCAACCCCCTGGTCGAGGATCGGACGGCGGAGGCCACAGTGGGCCAGTCCGTCTGGTACCTGGTGGACGATGATGAAATACCGCCCCGCTTCCAGTGCCTCTCCGACTATGAGCAGGTGACCCGCCGCAAGGACGAGTACACCCTGGTCTACCGCCCCTACACCAAGGCGGAGAACGCCCAGGCCGACTTTGAGGAGGCGGTGGAGCGGGGGGAGGCCAGCTGGGACGATTACTACGACCAACCCTTCTGGCTCTGGTTCCAGGGGGAGAACGAGCAGAAGCGCACCCTCCTCTTCGGCGACGGAGAAAAGCGCCGCTACGCCGACCAGACGGAGGCTTACGCCCACCAGACCACCGTCACCATCCCCGTCTGGCACCTGGATCGCAGCGGCAGCAAGGTGCCCGCTACCACCGATCTGGTCATCAACGCCGCCATCGCCGAGGATGTGGTGGCCATCTTTACCGAGATCTATAACGACCCCGAGCAGTTCCCCATCCACGATATCGGCGGCTACAGCTGGCGGGGCGACAGCGCCACCGGCGAGCACAACTGCGGCACCGCCATCGACATCAACGCCGTTGAGAATTATCAGGTGCGGGACGGCAAAGCCCTGGTGGGCAGCTATTGGAAGCCCGGCGAGGATCCCTATTCCATGCCCGCCGACGGGTCGGTGGTGCGCATTTTTGCCGAGCACGGCTGGTCTTGGGGCGGCGACGCCTGGGCCTGGGACGACGACCCCACCACCGGCTATCACGACTATATGCACTTATCCTATATGGGCGGCTGACAGGTAAAACAAAAGAGGGACTGGCATCCAAACGGTGCCAGTCCCTTTTTTTATCTTCTCACTCTATCACTTCGCCCTGAAGGACTTCCCCGCTCTCCACCACCAGCTGGCCGTCCTTCTCGTCCACTGTAAGCAGCTCCCCCGGCGCCGCCGTGCCGGACAGGACGGCCCGGCTGATGAGGGTCTCCGCCGTGTGCTGGAGATACCGCCGCAGGGGCCGGGCCCCATAGAGGGGATCGTAGGCGTTGGCGATCACGAACTCCCTGGCCGCCGGGGTCAGCCGGCAGCGCAGCTGTCTGGCGGCCAGGCGGGCGTTGAGGCTCTCCACCATCAAATCTACAATGTGTCCCACGTTTTCCCGGGTCAGGGGCTTGTAGAAGACGATCTCGTCCAGCCGGTTGAGGAACTCCGGACGGAAGGACTGCTTCAAAAGGCCGTTGACCTGCGCCCGGGCCTCCGGGGTGATCTCCCCGTTTTCGTCGATGCCATCCAGCAGATATTGGGAGCCCAGGTTGGAGGTGAGGATGATGACTGTGTTCTTGAAGTCCACCGTCCGCCCCTGGCCGTCGGTGATGCGCCCGTCGTCCAGTACCTGCAGCAGCACATTGAACACGTCCGGGTGGGCCTTCTCCACCTCGTCAAAGAGGATCACGGAGTAGGGCGCGCGGCGCACCGCCTCGGTGAGCTGTCCCCCCTCCTCATAGCCCACATAGCCCGGCGGGGCGCCGATGAGCCGGGAGACAGAGAACTTTTCCATATACTCGCTCATATCGATGCGCACCAGGTTCTTCTCGCTGTCGAAGAGGGCCGCCGCCAGGGTCTTGGCCAGCTCCGTCTTACCCACGCCGGTGGGGCCCAGGAAGAGGAAGGAGCCGATGGGCTTGTCCGGGTCGGCCACGCCGGCCCGGCTTCTCAGGATGGCCTCGCTGACCAGGCGCACCGCCTCATCCTGGCCCACCACACGCTCATGGAGGATGTCCTCCAGGTGGAGCAGCTTCTCCCGCTCCCCCTCCATAAGCCGGGCGACAGGGATCCCCGTCCAGCGCTCCACGATCTTGGCCACCTCTTCCTCGGTGACCTTGTCCCGCAGAAGGCTCTGCTCCTCGCTCTGCTGGGCGGCGGCCTCCTCGGCCTCCAGCCGTTTGCGCAGCTCCGGGATCCGGCCGTATTGGAGCTCGGCGGCCTTGTTCAGGTCGTACTGCCGCTGGGCCTGCTGGAGCTGGGCGCTGGCCGCCTCCAGCTCCCGGCGCAGTCCGCGCACCTTGCCGATGGCGCTCTTCTCATTCTCCCAGCGGGCCTTCTTGGCCTTGAACTCCTCCCGCAGGTCGGACAGCTCCCTGCTGATGTCCGAGAGATGCTCCTGGGAGAGCTTGTCGGTCTCCTTGCTCAGGGCGTGCTCCTCGATCTCCAGCTGGGTCATCTTCCCCTGAAGCACGTCCAGCTCGGTGGGCATGGAGTCGATCTCGGTGCGCACCGTGGCGCAGGCCTCGTCGATGAGGTCGATGGCCTTGTCGGGGAGGAACCGGTCGGTGATGTACCGGTCAGAGAGGGTGGCGGCGGCGATGATGGCCGGGTCGGTGATCTTCACCCCGTGGAACACCTGATAGCGCTCCTTCAGCCCCCGGAGGATGGCCACCGTGTCCTCCACGGTGGGCTCCTTCACCAGCACCGGCTGGAACCGCCGCTCCAGGGCGGCGTCCTTCTCGATATACTGGCGGTACTCATTGAGGGTGGTGGCGCCGATGCAGTGGAGCTCTCCCCGGGCCAGCATGGGCTTGAGCAAATTGCCCGCGTCCATGCTTCCCTCGGTCTTCCCCGCCCCCACGATGGTGTGGAGCTCGTCGATGAAGAGGAGGATGCGGCCCTCGGACTTTTTGACCTCGCCCAGCACGGCCTTCAGCCGCTCCTCGAACTCCCCCCGGTACTTGGCTCCGGCGATAAGGGAGCCCATGTCCAGACTGAAGATGGTCTTGTCCTTCAGGGAGGCGGGCACGTCCCCCTTCACGATGCGCTGGGCCAGTCCCTCGGCGATGGCGGTCTTGCCCACCCCCGGCTCGCCGATAAGGACGGGATTGTTCTTACTTTTCCGGGAGAGGATACGGATGACGTTTCGGATCTCCTCGTCCCGGCCGATCACCGGATCCAGCTTGTTCTGCCGGGCCCGCTCCACCAGGTCGGCGCCGTACTTCTTCAGGGCGTCATAGGTCTCCTCCGGGTTGTCGGAGGTCACCTGCTGGCTGCCCCGGAC
Organism: Vermiculatibacterium agrestimuris; assembly: GCF_943193085.1. Lineage (NCBI taxonomy): Bacteria > Bacillati > Bacillota > Clostridia > Eubacteriales > Oscillospiraceae > Vermiculatibacterium > Vermiculatibacterium agrestimuris. Next base: position 22,621 of record NZ_CALPCU010000005.1, read on the forward strand.
GGCAGACAGGGCCTGGAGGATGCCCTCCTGGGTGACCTGGTAGGTCTGGAACAGCTCAGCCAGGGCCCGCTCGGCGGTCTTCACCAGAGCCAGGAGCAGATGCTCCACCGAGACATAGGCGTCCTTCATCTGGCCCGCCGTCTCCTCGGCGCTTTGGAGCGTCCTCTCCACCCCCGGAGAGACGTATACCTTCCCCATCTCCCGCCCCGGGCCGGAGACCTTGGGCAGGCGCTCCGCCTGGGCCTCCACGGCGGCGGTGAGGGAGGGCACGGTGAGGCCCATATTCCCCAGCAGCTGGGGCACCAGTCCATTCTCCGCCGTCAGCAGGGCCAGGAGAAGGTGACACTGCTCGATCTGCTGGCTTCCAAGCTGCGCGGCAAGCCCCTGGGCTCTCTGAACGGCCTCCAGAGACTTCTGTGTATAATTCTGCGCGTTCATAATTCCGATCCACTTCCTCTCAAAGCAAAGGGGGCCGGCCGGTCAAAAGACCGCCCGGCCCCCCTTTTGGTCTGTTTTACTGAATGAAGATCTTCTTGGTCTCCGGCTCGGTGGGCTTCACCTTGGGCAGGGTCAGGCATAACACGCCGTTTTCATAGGCGGCGGTGATGGCGCCCTCCTCAATGCCCGTCACATCGAAGCTGCGCTGGAAGGAGCCCAGGCGGCGCTCCCGGCGGATATAGCCGCCCTCGTCCTTGCTCTCGGCGCTTTCCTGGTGGACGGCGGTGATGGTGAGAATGCCGTCCTTCAGATCCAGGGAGATGTCCTCTTTCTTAAAGCCGGGCAGCTCGGCCTCCAGCAGGTAGCTGTCCCCAGTGTCCCGGATGTCGGTGCGGAAGGCGGGCAGCTCGGCATTGCTCTTGCGGAAGAAGTCCCGGGTGAAGTTGTCGAAGGTGTCGAAGAAATTGTTGTCGCTGCGGTCAAAGGGGATCATTCCAAACATAGTAAAAACTCCTTTTTTATGTGATGGTACGGTCTGATTTTAGCACTCAAATCTTTTCTTTGCTAACTTTTCTCGGGCTCCATGGGCCTCATCCTTTCCGGCGGCAGGAGGTCTTTTTTCCTCCCCGGCCTGCTCCTGTTTTCTGAAACCAAGTATAATCAATGCTTGTGAACAAATATAGCACAAATTATGTCTAAATTGTAAACGTTAGCACTCAACGACTTTAAGTGCTAATTTCGTTTAAAAGAGGATCCCGGGCCGCAGAGCGGCCCGGGATCCGTCTACTAATATATGTAGATAGTCTTGTCACGCTCCGCGCTTCTCAGTACTTCCCCAGGCTGCCGGAGTTGTGACCGTCGTCCTTGCCGAACTCATAGTCGTTGCCGGGCAGGACGGCGTTGAGGAGGATGCCGGCCAGGGCGGCAATGGCCAGGCCGGTGAGGGTCAGAGAGGCGCCGCCCACCTGGAAGGTCAGTCCCCCGGAGAAGCCCAGGCCGCACACCAGGATCACCGCGGCGATGATCAGGTTCCTGGAGTTGGTGAAGTCCACCTTGTTCTCCACGATATTCCGCACGCCGATGGCGGAGATCATACCGTAGAGCATGAAGCTGACGCCGCCCACGATAGCGGAGGGCATGGTGCCGATGACCTCCGCCATCTTGGGGATGAAGCCCAGCACCACCGCGTAGAGGGCCGCCAGGCGGATGACCCGGGGATCGTAGACCCGGGAGAGCACCAGCACGCCGGTATTCTCGCCGTAGGTGGTGTTGGCCGGGCCGCCAAACAGTCCGGACAGGGCCGTGGCCAGGCCGTCGCCCACAAGGGTGCGGTGAAGGCCGGGATCCTCAATGAACTTCTCCCCCACCGTGGCGGAGATGGCGGACATGTCGCCGATGTGTTCCATCATGGCGGCGATGGCGATAGGCGCCATGACCAGAATGGCGGACAGGTCAAACTTGGCCAGCTGGAAAGGGGGCAGGCCCAGCCAGCCCGCCTGGGCGATGGCGGCCGTGTTCAGGATGGCCGAGCCGTCGACGTTGGTCATGCCCATGGCGTTCATAATGAGCGCGGCGGCGTAGGAGATGATCACGCCCAGCAGGATGGGGATGATCTTCAGCATCCCCTTGCCCCAGATGTTGAACACAATGATGACGCCCAGGGCGATGAGGGCAAGCAGCCAGTTGGTGGAGGCGTTGGATACGGCGGAGGGAGCCAGGTTCAGGCCGATGCAGACGATAATGGGCCCGGTGACCACCGGGGGCAGATAGCGCATGACCTTATGGACGCCCACCACTTTCACCAAAAGGGCCAGCACCAGATAGAGAAGTCCCGCGATGACGATGCCGCCGCAGGCGTACTGGAGCTTTTCGGCGGCGGCCAGGCCCTCGTAGGCGGGCAGCTTGGAGATGGTCTCAAAGCCGCCCAGGAAGGCAAAGGAGGAGCCCAGGAAGGCGGGTACCTTCAGCTTGGAGCAGAGGTGGAAAAACAGGGTGCCCACTCCGGCAAAGAACAGCGTGGTCTGGATGCTCAGGGGAAGGCCGTACTGGCTGCTGACAATAATCGGCACCAGAATGGTGGCTCCAAACATGGCGAACATGTGCTGGAGACCCAGCAGAAGCATTTTGGGTACCCCCAGTGCCCGTGCGTCGCGAATCGCATTTTGATCCATACTTCTCATTTCTCCTTTCTTTTCTTCCGATCCTTACATAGAAATGGGCAAAAAAAGAGACAATCACAAAAGTGATTGTCTCTCAACAAACTGCCCATTGAAAAAGGAAAGAAAAGGCCCCTGTCCAAAGCGAAAACGTCCACGCGTCAACTTGGTCATCGCCGATCCCTCCCTTTTCTCATTGGGCAGTATTCTACCAAAGCTTCCCTCCGCTGTCAAGAGGGAATTTTTCCCTCTTCGACTTTTTTCTTTTCCGGAGGCGGCATTGACAGCCGGCCCCGACAAGTGCTATCATATTTCCACCAGAAACCACAGAGAAATGAGGCTTCCCCCATGAAAAAGCCCTTTGTGACCCTTCCCCAGCTCCAGGCCATCACGGCCCAATACCCCACCCCCTTCCACCTCTATGATGAGGCGGGCATCCGCCAGACCGCCCGGCGGCTGAAGGCCGCCTTCGCCTGGAACCCCGGCTTCAAGGAGTATTTCGCCGTAAAGGCCACCCCCACCCCCGCCATTCTCAAGGTCTTGCAGGAGGAGGGCTGCGGCACCGACTGTTCCTCCCTCACTGAACTGATGCTCGCGGACAGGTGCGGCTTTACCGGCAGCGAGATCATGTTCTCCTCCAACGAGACCCCGGCGGAGGAGTTTGCCCTGGCCGCCAAGCTGGGGGCCACCATCAATCTGGACGACTTCACCCACATCGACTTTCTGAAGGACACCCTGGGACATATCCCGGAGACCATCTCCTGCCGCTTTAATCCCGGCGGCGTGTTCCAGCTGGGAGAGAGCAAGGAGGGCTTCCAGGTCATGGATACCCCGGGGGACAGTAAATACGGCTTTACCCGAGAGCAGCTCTTCGAGGGCTTCCGCAAGCTGAAGTCCATGGGCGCCAAGCGGTTCGGCATCCACGCCTTCCTGGCCTCCAACACCATCTCCAACGACTATTATCCCGCCCTGGCGGGCATCCTCTTCCAGCTGGCCGCCGACCTGGAGAAGGAGACCGGCTGCGATGTGTGCTTCATCAACCTCTCCGGCGGCGTGGGGATCCCCTACCGGCCTGAGCAGAGCGAGAACGATATCGCGGTCATCGGCGAAGGGGTGCGCAAGCAGTTCGAGAAGATCCTGGTGCCCGCGGGCATGGGAGATGTGTCCATCTATACCGAGCTGGGCCGCTATATGCTGGGCCCCAACGGTTGTCTCGTGACCAAGGCCGTCCACTTCAAGCACATTTACAAGGAGTATGTGGGCGTAGACGCCTGTGCCGCCAACCTGATGCGCCCCGCCATTTACGGCGCCTACCACCACATCACCGTCGCCGGCAAGGAGGCCGCCCCCTGCGACCATGTCTACGACGTGGTGGGCTCCCTGTGCGAAAACAGCGATAAGTTCGCCATTGACCGCGCCCTGCCCGAGGTGGCGCTGGGCGACCTGCTCATCATCCACGACACCGGAGCCCACGGCTTCTCCATGGGCTACAACTACAACGGCAAGCTGCGCTCCGCCGAACTCCTTCTGCAGGAGGACGGCACGGTCAAGCTCATCCGCCGGGCCGAGACCCCGGAGGACTATTTCGCCACCATGCTGTTTGAGTGAGCAAGCCGGGCGGAGCGTATCCGCCCCTACATACTGCCCCTCACGTTGGAAAGGAGTACATACCCATGGGCCTGTTTGACCGCTTCAAGAAAAAAGCCCCCAACGCCGCCCCGCAAAACAGTGAGGCCAAGCCCCCGGAAGCCGGTCTCCCCCAGTGGCCCCAGCCGCCTCAGGAGGACACCATGGCCCTCCTGCTTATGGATCGGCTGCTGCCCGGCGTCACCCCCGCCGTGGAGGCCCTCCGCGGCGCCTTCGGCCCCGGCGCCGTCAGCGATATCGACGAAAGCCACCCCCGGGTGCCCGCCTTCATCGCCACCGTGGACGGCCTGGAGTTCTGGGTCTCCTACCTGCCCATGCCTGTGCCCGCCGACACGCTGGATGTGGCCACGGCGGCAAAATACAGCTTTCTCCTCTCCGACGAGGAGAAGTCGGCCTTCGCCGGCAACAAGTCCTTCTGGATGCTGGCCCAAAAGGGAGCCGGCAAGACCCTGGCGGAAAAACGCCGGGCCTGCTGGGCCTTCTCCCTCCTCTGTGCCGCCCTGCTGGGGCTGGAGGGCGCCGTGGGCGTCCACCCCATCAACCAGGGCGGCCTGCTGGTGAGCAAACGGCATTACCTCCAGCAGCGGGAACTGATGGAGGGCAAGGGCTGGGACAACACCGAAGGGTTTTTCCCCGTGCCCCTTTGGGTGTGGATCTACGGCACGGCCCAGGAGGGAAAGGACACCATTCAGACCACCGGGCTCAAGGACTTCGGCCTGCCCGAGCTGGGCTTCTTCGCCCCTCAAAAGCCGGTGGGCGAGCTTTTGGATCTGCTCTATTCCATGTCCTGCCTCCAGATCACCGGCAGACAGCTCTACCGCAACATGGCCCTGGTGCCGCTGGATGAAGAGACCGAGGCAGTCTGCAAGCAGGAGGGGGACACCCTCTTCTTTATCGGCGCCTGAGCGCGGGCGCCCACAAATTTTCCATGCTTTCCACGAGGCTTGGATCCGATCGGAGGTGCCCCCATGGCGGTGAAAGGCCGTTTTGCCCCCTCCCCCAGCGGGCGAATGCACCTGGGGAACCTGTTCTCCTTCCTGCTGGCCTGGCTCTCCGTCCGGCACGAGGGCGGCTCCCTGGTTCTCCGGGTGGAGGATCTGGATCCGGTGCGCTGCCAGCCCGCCCATGCCTGGCAGCTCATGGAGGATCTGGAGTGGTTGGGCCTCACTTGGGACGAGGGGGGCGAAAGCCCGGCCTCCTGGCAGTCCAACCGGGGACATCTCTATGCCGCGGCCTTCGAGGCCCTGACGGCTCAGGGCCTCACCTACCCCTGCTTCTGTTCCCGCATCCAGCGGCTGAACGAGGCCCCACACCTCCACCAGGTCTCCCCCTCCTGCCCCTGCGCGGCGCTGACGGCGGAGGAGGCCGCCCAGCGGGCCCTGGAGCGCCAGCCCAGCTTCCGGGTGCGGGTGCCCCACGAGACCATCTCCTTCACTGACGCTCTCCAGGGCCCCTACGCTCAGGATCTGGCCACCCAGTGCGGCGACTTTCCCATCAAACGCTCTGACGGGGCCTGGGCCTATCAGCTGGCGGTGGTGGTGGACGACGCCGACATGGGGGTCACCCAGGTGGTGCGGGGGCGGGATCTCCTCTCCTCCACCCCAAGACAGCTATGGCTCTTTCAGGTCTTGGGGCTCAAGGCGCCTGAATATATCCATGTGCCCCTTCTGCTGGCTCCGGACGGCCGGCGGCTGGCCAAGCGGGACGCCGACCTGGACATGGGCGCCCTGCGGCGGCGGTATACGCCGCAGGAGCTTCTGGGCCTGCTGGCCCATATGGCCGGCCAGCAGGACAGCGACTGCCCCGTCACTGCCGAAGCCCTTGCCCAGCGCTTCGACTGGGCCAAGGTGCCCCGGGAGGACATCACGGTGGACGCCGCGCTTCTGGATCCCACTTATTGAGCGATATCAAAAAAAAGCCCGGCATCTGCAGATGCCGGGCTTTTTCCTGTTTTATTCCATCGCCGCCGTGCGGCAGTAGAGTTCTCCGTCCCGTTCCTCCATGACCCCGTAAGTGGCTCTGGGCCGGCCGCTGACAGTGCCGGGATTCATGATCCACAGCGAGCCCTCCCGGGTGCAGAGGGGCTGATGGGTGTGGCCAAAAAGGACTGCCTCTACCCCTCGTGTTCGGGCCTCCTCCGTCAGCATCCCCAGCCCCGCCTTCACCCAGTAGGTGTGACCGTGGAGCATCCACACCCGGCGCAGGTCGAAGAAAAGCTCCCGCTCCTCGGGGATCTGGCTGTCCATGGGGTCGCAGTTTCCCCGCACCTGCTCCAGTTTCAGACCGGGGCAGGCATCAAGGAGCCTGGCCCCGTCCCGCGCCACGTCTCCCAGATGGAGCACCCGGTCGGGCTTTTCCAGCTCGATGGCCCTGCGCATATAGTCGATATTTCCATGGGAATCAGAAAAAACCAGCCATTTCATCCTGTCACCTTCTCCCTTCCCACTCATATAATAGAGGGAAGCCAACTATGATACCTAAGGGAGTGATCCGTCATGACCAGACCCGACCCCGCCTGGGACGCCCTGAAGCAGGATCCCCAGGCCGCCCAGATCCTCAAAGACCCCAAGGGCCTTCAAGCCCTCCTCTCCTCTCCGGAGACCCAGAAGCTCATGACCCTGCTCAATCAGAGCGCCGGGGATGGGCTCCAGGCCGCCGCACAGGCCGCGGCCAAGGGAAAGCCCGACGCCCTCATGGGTCTTCTCAATCAAGTCATGGGTAGCCCCGAAGGGGCCCAGGCCGTAGAGGGCCTGAAAAAGAAGACCGGGAACTGAATCCTTTCGTCAAAAAGGGGTGAGACCATGGCGGAGCTTCAAGAACAATTACAGGCCATCCTGGGAGATCCCCAGGCCATGAGCCAGATCACCGCCATCGCCCAAGCCCTCACCGGCGGCAGCCCCAAAATCGACCCCAGCCCCGCCCAGGAGCCTCCGGCGGAGGCGGACTATGTGCCTGTAGAGGCCCCGGCCCTGCCGGAGGGGACAGCCGCCCCCGCCACCGGCGCTGATACTGCCAATGCCGACGGCCCCGACCTCTCCGCCCTGCTGGGGGCGCTGGGGGGCGGGGGGCTGGGTGACCTTGATCCCAGGCTCCTTCAGATCGCGCTGAAGGTCTATGGCGAGTATTCCGCCCAGGACGACGAAAAAGCCGCCCTGCTCTCCTCCCTAAAACCCTTTCTCCGCCCCGAACGGCAGGAAAAGCTGGAGAAGGCGGAGAAGATCGCCCGCCTGTCCCGCGTGGTTCGTGTCGCGGTAGCCCTTTTGAAGGAGGAGGGTGGCCATGTATAACCCCTATCTCCCCCAGTCCCGCCAGTTCCCGGAGGCGGGGCCGCCCCCGCCGACGGCGGATGCCGCTCCAAGGGAAAAGAAGGGTCTGAGCGCCCTTCTGGCCGGTCTGAAATTGGAGGAGCTGGACACGGGGGATGTATTGCTGCTGCTCATCCTCCTCTTTCTCTTCCTGGACGACAGGGAGGACAACCTGGAGCTGCTCATCACGCTGGGTCTGATGCTCCTTCTGTAGTTCCGCCGCCCTCGCCCACCACGTGGAGCACCTGGCCGTCGGGCAGGTCGAAGGAGGCCCAGGCGGGAGCGGGGATCTCCGCGGCAGTGGCGGCCATGGAATAGACCACCGCTCCGCCGGTCTCGGTCTCCGCGGCCATGAGAAGCCCGCTGTCCGCCGACACCCAGTACCGCTCCACCTGGTCAAGCTCGGGCACGGCCACCTCCACATAGACGCAGGCCATCCCGTTTTTATTTTCATACCCGGCATTGGTGATGCTCGCCGGATCCAGGGCCAGCACGTCCTCGTAGGTGGGGATGCGCTGGCCCTCCACGTCCACAGAGTCCTCGCCGGCGCTCCAGGTCAGGATGGTGCGGTCGTTGTTGTTCCAGCGCCAGACCGTGCCGTCTCCCACAATGGTGTGGATGGTCAGGCCCGTGGGCAGGGCCAGGTCGGCCCGCGTCCAGCCGCCGTCCACCCAGACCTGGGCGGTGGAGGTGACCCCCTCCAGGGTGGTGGTGACCACCCTGGAATAGCTCTCCAGCCGGCTCATAGCGGCGATGACGCTCTGAACAGTGCCCGGAGTCACATCTACCCGGACGCCGCCGCTCTGACCGCTCTCCCCCGGCTGCTCCACCCCGGTGGGGACAGGGGTGGGCAGGGTGATAGTGGCCGTGGGATTTGCAAAGAGGGGAAGGCCGAAGCTGGAAAAGACGGCGGCGATGATGACCACGGCAATGAGCGCCACCAAAATATTCCGGTTTTTCCGTTCCATGGGCCATTCCCCCTTTCTTTTCAAAAGCCTCCCCCCAAGGGGAGGCTTTTGAACTCTTTTATGCCTTGAACTCCTCCGGGCCGCTCTCCCGCAGGCCGAAGTGATACTCGATGGCGTCTCCGATGCGCGCGCAGGCCCGGCCGTCCCCGTACGGATTGACCGCATGGGCCATGGCGTCATAGGCCGACCGGTCGGCAATAAGCTGGGCCCCCAGGGCGAAGATGTTCTCCTCCTCAGTGCCCGCCAGCTTCACCGTGCCCGCGGAGACCGCCTCGGGCCGCTCGGTCTCCCGGCGCATGACCAGCACGGGCTTTCCGAGAGCCGGGGCCTCCTCCTGAAGCCCGCCGGAGTCGGTCATCACAAAGGAGCACCGGGCCATGAGATTGTGCATCTCCTCCACATCCACCGGGTCGATCAGATGGATACGGCCGTGGCCGGCCAGGTACTCCCCCGCCGCCTGGCGAACTACGGGAGACAGGTGAACCGGATACACCAGCTCCACCTGGGGATATGCCTCCACCAGACGGCGCAGGGCGGTCATGATGTGCCTCATGGGCTCGCCGTAATTCTCCCGGCGGTGACAGGTGACCAGGATCACCGTTCGGTTTACATAATCCAAATGGTTCAAAAGCTCTGTGGGGAAATGAAAATCCGGCCGCACCGTGGTGGCCATGGCGTCGATGACTGTGTTGCCGGTGAGGAAGACCCCATCGGAGATCCCCTCCCGCCGCAGGTTGTCCCGGTTGGCGGCGGTGGGGCAGAAGTGGAGATCGGCCAGGTCGCCCACCAGGGTGCGGTTCATCTCCTCGGGGAAGGGGGAGTATTTGTCGTAGGTGCGAAGGCCCGCCTCCACATGGCCCACCTTGATCTGGCCATAGAAGGCGGCCAGGGCGGCGGAAAAGGCGGTGGAGGTGTCCCCGTGGACAAGCACCAGGTCGGGCTTTCCCTCGGCAAAGACCTTCTCCAGGCCCAGCAGACATTTGGTGGTGATGGTGGACAGGGTCTGCCCCGGCTCCATGATATTCAGGTCAAAGTCGGGCCGGATCCGAAAGATGTCCAGTACGCTGTCCAGCATCTCCCGGTGCTGGGCGGTGACACAGCAGAGGCTCTCGATCCCCTCCCGGCGGGAGAGCTCCCGCACCAGGGGGGCCATTTTGATGGCCTCGGGCCGGGTGCCGAAGATGGACATGACACGCACGCTCATCACTTCTCCTCCTCTTCCCTGCGATCCCGCCGGGGCCGGTGGGCGCCATAGAATACGCTCAGCGCCACCGCTCCCGCCACGCAGAAGGCGAACAGCAGCAGCATGGCCTTCACCGCCCCGGAGGTGGTGAGCACCACGGCGGAAAGGCCCAGAATGGCGGTGATGACGTACAGGACTGCCACCGCCTGCTTCTGGGAAAAGCCCATATCGATCAAACGGTGGTGGACATGGCTCCGGTCGGCGTGCATGGGGCTCTGGCCGTGGGCGATGCGGCGGATAAAGGCGAAGCAGGTGTCAAAGATGGGCAGGCCAAACAGCAGGAAGGGCACCACAAAGGAGATGAGGGTGTACATCTTAAAGAGGCCCTGGACAGAAATGACCGCCAGGATGTAGCCCAGGAAGGTGGAGCCGGTGTCCCCCATGAAGATCTTGGCCGGATTCATATTGTAGGGCAAAAAGCCCAGGCAGCCCCCCGCAAGGGCAGCCACCAGAAGCGCCACCTGAGGCTCCCCCAGCAGCAGGGCGATGACCAGCAGGGTCATAGAGCTGATGGAGGAAACGCCGCAGGCCAAGCCGTCCAGCCCGTCAATGAGGTTGACGGCGTTGGTCATGGCCACGATCCAGATCAGCGTGATGGGATAGGCCAGGATCCCCAGTTCCCAATAGGGGTTGGAGGAGAAGATGTTGGGGTTGGACAAAGCCTCGATCACATTGCCCGTCATGACGGCGATGAGGGCGGCCACGATCTGCACCACCAGCTTGAACTTGGCCCGCAGGTCATAGATATCGTCAAAGACGCCCAGCACCACGATCATCACCGCCCCCAGCAAAGCGCCCTGAAGCTGGGTCGTCAGCGGCACGAAGATAAGGGTGGAGAGCAGGAAGCCCAGCACGATGGCCAGCCCTCCCATCCGGGGGATGGGGTCTGAGTGCATCCGCCGCTCCGGGTCTTTATCCTTGCTCGGATCGTCCACCGCGCCCATCTTCACCGCCAGGGTTTTCACCACGGGGGTGAGGATGAGGGCGATCAGGAAGGCCACACCCAGGGCGGCGGCCACCTGACCGATGAGTTCCAATGAAATAGGCATGGGCGTATCTCTCCTTGCTCCGGCGGGGCCGGAGGGTTTCATACGTAAAGGGGTCAGCGGGGCAGGAAGCCCACCTTTTTCTGTACCTTGCTCAGGGTGCGGCCCGCCACGCAGGCGGCCTTGTCCGCCCCCTGGCGCATGAGCCGCTCCAGCTCCCCCTTGTCGCTCAGAAGCCGCTCAGTCTCCTCCCGCACGGGGCGCAGGCATTCCACAACGGCCTCTCCCACGGCGGGCTTAAACGTACCGTAGCCCTGGCCGGCGAAGCGGCTCTGGGCCGCCTCCAGGCTCTCTCCGGCGGCGGCACAGTAGATATCCAGCAGGTTGCTCACCCCGGGCTTTGCCTCCCGGTCATAGCGCACACAGGCCTCCGTATCGGAGTCGGTGATGGCCCGCTTGAACTTGCGCATGATGTCCTCGGGCTTATCCATCACGAAGACGCAGCCCTCGGAGACGGACTTGCTCATCTTGCTGTCGGGGGTGCTCAGGCCCATGACCCGGGCCCCCTGCTTGGGTATGACCGCCTCGGGCATGGTGAACACGTCGCCATACACGCCGTTGAACCGCTGGGCGATGTCCCGGGTGAGCTCCACATGCTGGCGCTGATCTTCCCCCACCGGGACGATGTCCGTCTGGTAGAGGAGGATATCGGCGGCCATAAGGGTGGGATAGGTAAATAGGCCGGCGTTGATGTTGTCGGCGTGCTTGGCGGACTTGTCCTTGAACTGGGTCATACGGCTAAGCTCGCCGAACATGGTAAAGCAGTTGAGGATCCATGCCAGCTCCGCGTGGGCGGGCACCATGGACTGGACAAAGAGGATGCTCCTATTGGGGTCGATGCCGCAGGCGATGAGCTGGGCAAAGAGCTCTGTGGAGCGGCGGCGCAGGGTGGCGGGATCCTGCCGCAGGGTGATGGCGTGCTCGTCCACCACGCAGTAGACGCAGTCATATTCATCCTGATAGGTCGGCCAGTGCCGGAGTGCCCCCATATAGTTGCCCAGGTGGATATCGCCGCTGGGCTGGATACCGCTGAAGCTGATCTTGCGTCCTTTTATCATGTGAAACACTCCTTTTCTCAGAACGGCTGACCGCCCTGGTAATACCAAATCACTATATCACATTTCTCCCCGCTTGACAAGTTCTTCCCCTGCCGATAAAATAAAGACAAACCCAGTCACATTTGGAGGAATTTATCATGGACATGTCCTGGTTCGATGAGATGGAAAAGCGGATCCCCCACGGGGAAGTCCGCACCCGGTTTGCCCCTTCTCCCACAGGGTATATGCACGTGGGCAACCTCCGCACCGCCCTGTACACCTGGCTCATTGCCCGGCACCAGGGGGGCAAGTTCCTGCTGCGCATTGAGGACACCGACCAGGGCCGCCTGGTGGAGGGCGCTGTGGACGTGATCTACAAGACCCTCCGGGAGTGCGGCCTCACCTGGGACGAGGGCCCCGACGTGGGCGGCCCGGTGGGCCCCTATATCCAGACCGAGCGGCGGGACTTCTACGGCAAGTATGCCCATCTTTTGGTGGAAAAGGGCGGCGCCTATTACTGCTTCTGCGAGAAGGCGGAGTCCGCCGAGGACTCCGGCAACTTTGAGAAGACCGCCGACCCCTGCCGCGATCTGCCTCTGGCCGAGGCCAAGGCCCGGGTGGCGGCAGGCGAGCCCTACGTGGTGCGCCAGAAGATCCCCCAGACGGGCCAGACCACCTTCCAGGACGCGGTCTTCGGCGCCATCACCGTGGACAATGACACGTTGGATGACCAGGTGCTCCTGAAGCGGGACGGCCTTCCCACCTACAATTTTGCCAACGTCATCGACGACCATCTCATGGGCATCACCCATGTGGTACGGGGCAGCGAATACCTCTCCTCCGCCCCCAAGTATAACCTGCTCTACGAGGCTTTTGGCTGGGAAGTTCCCACCTATATCCACTGCTCCCCCGTCATGCGGGACGCCCACAACAAGATGAGCAAACGCCACGGCGATCCCTCCTATGAGGATCTGAAGGCCCAGGGCTATCTCACAACGGCCATCCTCAACTATGTGGCGCTGCTGGGCTGGGCCCCCAGAGGGGAGAATGCCGAGCGGGAGTTTTTCACCCTGCCCGAGCTGGCGGACATTTTTGAGCTCTCCGGCATCTCCAAGTCCCCCGCCATCTTCGACATCGAGAAGCTGAAATACTTCAACGCCAACTACCTGCGCGCCCTCTCCCCTGAGGCGTTCTATCCCCTGGCTCAGCCCTACCTGCAGCAGGCCGTCCACGCCCCCCAGGTGGATTTGAAGCTGGTAGCTCCCCTGGTGCAGCCACGGTGCGACACCCTGCTGGACATTGCCCCCCAGGTGGACTTCTTCGACGCGCTGCCCCAGTATTCCAACGAGCTATACTGCCACAAGAAAATGAAGACCGACGAGGAAAACTCTCTGGAGGCTCTCAAGGCCACCCTGCCGGTACTGGAGGCCCTCCAGGCATGGAGCTACGACGCCATCCACGACGCCCTGGTGGGCCTGGCGGAAAAGCTGGAGCTGAAAAATGGCCGGATCATGTGGCCGGTGCGCACCGCCCTGTCCGGCAAGGCCGTCACCCCCGGCGGCGCGGTGGAGCTGTGCCACATTCTGGGCCGGGAGGAGACCCTGCGCCGCATAGCGAAAGGGATCGAACAGCTGAGCAAATGATCTCATAGGCATTTTATCATTATAAAAGAAGGCGTATGATATGAAAAAACGTTCCCTGGCTCTGCTCCTGTCTCTGTGTATGCTCCTGGCCCTTCTGCCCACCGGCGTTATGGCGGAGGATGAAAGTCCCTCTACCAGCGCCTCCACTGAGGAAACGCAAACGCCCGACCCAGAGGAAAGCCCTACGGCGGAACCCACCCCCGACCCGACGGTGGAGCCGGATCCCTCGCCGGATCCCACAGCGGAGCCCACACCCACGCCGACGCCCACACCCACAGATACTCCGGAACCCACGAATACGCCGGGGGCTACGCCTACTCCCACGCCCACACCTACACCCACACCTACACCTACTCCTACTCCTACTCCCACGCCCACGCCGACCCCGACGCCCGGGCCTGCGGAGTTCACCATCCTCTTTGACGCCCGCGGCGGCACGACCACTGTTCAGAGCGCCGTCACGAAAAACGGCAGGCTCTCTTCCCTGCCCACTCCTACCCGGGCCGGGTACCGCTTCGAGGGCTGGTACACCAGTTCCTCCGGCGGAAGCAGGATCACCACCAGCTATACCTTCACCTCCAACACCACCGTCTACGCCCAGTGGACGGCCAATGCCTATACTGTCACCTTTAACCCCAACGGGGGCAGCGTCTCCACCAAGAGTGCCAGCACCAACACCAGTGGCAGGCTGACTACCCTGCCCACTCCCACCCGGGCCGGGTACCGCTTCGAGGGCTGGTACACCAGCACCTCCGGCGGAAGCAGGATCACCACCAGCTATACCTTTACCTCCAATACCACCGTCTACGCCCAGTGGACGGCCAATGCCTATACTGTCACCTTTAACCCCAACGGGGGCAGCGTCTCCACCAAGAGTGCCAGCACCAACACCAGCGGCAGGCTGACTACCCTGCCCACTCCCACCCGGAGCGGGTATACCTTTGAGGGCTGGTACACCAAAGCCGACCGCGGTTCCCGGATCACCACCAGCACCGTCTTTGACGCCAGCACCACCGTCTACGCTCACTGGAGCGACGGCGATACCTACAAGGACAGCGGCAGCCGCGACCTTTCCAAGCTCAGCCGGAAGGAGATCACCAGCCTGCTGGACGACGCGCCCCTGACCATGCCGGAGACGGTCTTCTCCCAGGAGCCCTCGGTCACCGCCCCCTACGCCCCCGGCAAGGTGACAAGCGACGCTTTGAATGCGGCTCTGGCTCGGCTCAACGCCCTGCGGCGGATCGCCGGCCTGCCCAGCGTGAAGCTGGACAGCTCCTTGAATGAGAGCGCCCAGTACGGCGCGGTGCTGCTGGCGGCCTCTGAATTTTCCCACACCCCCGCCAAGCCCGGCGACATGGAAAACAATTTTTATTCCACGGCCAAGTCCGCCACCAGCAGCAGCAACATCCACTACGGCTCCGGCGGTATGTACGGCACCCTGGCCTACTCGGTGGACAGCTTTATGGATGACAGCGACTCCTCCAACGTCAGCCGGGTGGGACACCGGCGCTGGCAGCTCAACCCCAGGATGGGCAAGGTGGGCTTCGGCTATGCCAAAAAGGGCAATGCCGGATATATCTGTGAGAAGGTCTTCGACACCTCCGGCTCCAGCGTGGACTATGAGTTCATCGCCTGGCCCGCCTCCGGGAACTTCCCCGCCGCCTTCTTTGACGCTGATACGGCCTGGAGCGTCTCCCTGAATCCAGACCTCTATGAGACGCCCAGCCGCTCCAATGTCTCCGTCACCCTGCGCCGTGAAAGCGACAAAAAGACCTGGGCTTTTTCCGGCAGCAGCTACACCGCCGCCTCCTCCGGGAAGTATTTCACGGTGGACACCGCCGGCTACGGAATCAGCAACTGCATCATCTTCCGTCCCGACGGCGTCGACGCCTATGACGGGATCTACACCGTCACCATCGGCGGCCTTCGCTCCAGCTCCGGAGAGGACATGTCCCTTACCTACCAGGTGGACTTCTTCAGCTCCGACCCCACCTATACCATTACCCTGGATCCCAACGGCGGCACGGTGAGCCCCACCACCAGAGAGACCGGCGCCGATGGACGGGTCGCCGACCTGCCCACCCCCTCCCGGAACGGGTATACCTTTGAAGGCTGGTACACCAGCGCCTCTGGCGGCAGTCAGGTCTCCACCGGCACCGTCTTTGACAGGGATACCGTCATCTACGCCCAGTGGAGCGAGGAGCAGCGCTTTTTGGATGTGCCGCCGGAGATGTACTACACGCAGGCGGTGAGCTGGGCGGTGGACAAGGGCATCACTCGGGGCACCTCTACCACCACCTTCAGCCCCGACGCCTCCTGTTCCCGGGGTGAGCTCGTCACCTTCCTGTGGCGCGCTGCCGGCTCCCCCAAGCCCAAGAGTTCCACCAATCCCTTCTCGGACGTCCGGTCCGGAGCCTACTACTACGACGCCGTACTGTGGGCGGTGGAGCAGGGCATCACCATCGGCACCTCTTCCACCACCTTCGGCCCTGACATCATTGTGGGCCGGGATCAGACGGTGACCTTCCTCTGGCGGGCAGCAGGCTCCCCCATCGTCGCCGGAGAGAATTCCTTCGACGACGTGGCCGGAAACGCCTACTACGCCGACGCGGTACGTTGGGCGGTGCAGCAGGGCATCACCATCGGTACCGGAAAGAACAGCTTCAGCCCCGACAAGTACTGCTCCCGGGGCCAGATCGTCACCTTCCTGTTCCGGGCCGACTGACATATGGACATAAGTAAAAAAGGAGTGTGGAAGCTCTCTTCCACACTCCTTTTTATCGTCTGCTCACGCCGCCCCCGCCAAGGCCCCCACCCTGTCCCGCAGTACCAGGCGCAGGGCCTCCAGCCGGGAGAAGTCCATGGGCCGGGTAAGGGCGGGCGACCGCTTCAGCTGCGTCGCACCGCTCTCACAGAGGACTTCCGCCACAAACTCCGAACAGAAATAGTGCCGCCGCCGTTCCAGGGGCAGATGGAAATAACAGCTCAAGGCGCCCAGCAGGTTGTAATGGTACTCCTCCCGCCGCGCGTACATCCCCTTCACCTTCCGCTCCAGGACAGTATAGGTCTCCTCGCTGACCTCCATGGCATAGAGGGCGCAGGGGATCCCCGGGTGGCGGCGGAAAAAGCCCCGGCCCACCCGCTCCTTCACCAGGCCCGCGGGCAGGGCGGTGGCGGGATTCTTCCGGGCGAAGGAGTAGAAGGGCCCCGCGGGGCCCTCCAGGCCGATGGAGGCATGGGTGAAATCATCGGCAGTGGCCAGATGAATGAGACGGGAAAACCAGGTCTCCGACCGGGTCAATAGAATGTAAATGGTGCGCTGATCCATAGTGGGCCCTCCTCTTCTGATGAATAAGGCCATTCTACCAGCCCCTCTTTATCTCCGCCTAAAGAGGAGATTAAGAATTTCAAAACAAAAGGGGACAATATTCTGATTTTTTACTTCAAGTCCTTTTTACGGAACAGGGCTATCCCCACCAGGGTAGAGACGACCGTCACCGCCGCCGAGGCGGCCAGATCCCAGACAGGGTGAGCCGCCGCCAGCTCAGACAGCAGCACTGCCTGGCCGGTGGGCAGTATGTTCAGCAGCAGCTGAAAGACCTGCCGGAGTGTCCCACTCACATATAGGGGGTTGGGGGTAGGATCCCCCCACTCCATTCCGGCGGTAGTGATAATGAGTCCGCTCTCCATCTCCGGCTCCAGGAGCCGGGAGTAGAGCCAGGTGGACAACAGCAGCAGCCCAAGCACCAGCAGGATGGCTGCCACCGCCGCGGTGGACTTTTTCTCGGTGAGCATACCCACCGTCGTTAAAAGGGAGGCCAGGGCCACAGCGGAGCCACAGGCCGCCAGAATATAGAGCGCCAACGGCCCCGGATCCATGTGCCAGTACTCCCGGCAGAACAGGGCCACCGCCCCGCAGCCCATCAGCCAGGCCGCCGTCATGGCCAGGGCCGCCGTTACAGCCGTTCCCAACTCCGCCAGGTAGACCTTCTCCCGGCTATGGCCCACCATCAATCTGTTCCGAAGCGCCCCCTCACTGTGGTCGGTACCCAGGTAGAGTCCGGTGAATACCCCGACGAACAGCCCGATTGCCGGAAGCAGGCGGAAGAAGGAGCTCTCCAAATTCACGATATAGCCTTCCGCCGCCATCATCCGGCACTGCCGGGCCGCGATGGACAGCTGGGCCACAGCGGCGCACAGCATCACGCCAAAGCAGGCCCAAAACACCCTATCCTTTTTCAGCCGGAACAGGCCGCATCTCGTCAGCTCACCCACATTGCTCCCCTCCCATCAGCTTCATATAGTGCTCCTCCAGGCTCTCCGGAATATCCGCTGCGGCGATCTCCTCCACCATGCGGCCACTGTCGATGAAGCCGTAGTGGGTGGCCAGGCGGGCAAGCTCGTCCAGAATGTGGCTGGAGATCAGGATCGTGACCCCTCTGTCCCGGTTCAGCCTCTGGAGCAGTCTTCTCATCTCGATAATGCCCTGGGGATCCAGGCCGTTCACCGGCTCGTCCAGGATCAGCAGTTCCGGCTCCCCCGCCATCGCCACGGCAATGCCCAGCCGCTGGCGCATCCCCAGCGAGAAGTGCTTTACCTTCTTTTTCCCCGTGTTCTCCAGTCCCACCAGCTTCAGAAGGTCAGGGATGGTGTTAAAGTCCCTGCGGCCCAGCACCCGGTATTGGAGCGCCAGATTTTCCGCCCCCGTCAGCTCCTGGTAGACGGCGGGGCCCTCGATCATCGCGCCCAGCCTGCGGCGGGCTTCCGCAATGCCCTTTTCCCCACTGTCCACGCCATAGATGGCGTATTCCCCGGCCGTGTGGCTTTGCAGGCCGCAGAGGATGCGGATGAGGGTGGTCTTGCCCGCCCCGTTTCTCCCCACCAGGCCGTAAATGGATCCCTTAGGCACATGGAGAGAAAGCCCGTCCAGGGCCCGGGATCCCCTGTAGTCCTTAGTCAGGCCACTGGCTGTCAATACATGTTCCATAGCATATCCTCCTTTTCCAACTCTCTCAGCCCACCTGCCCCAGCCAGGCCGCCAGGGCGGCAAAGGCCAGGAAATGGGCGGGATAAAATATGTAGAAGAACCACTGGGAACCCCGGCCCCGCTCCCCGTTATAGAACAAGGCCGGCAGCCAGGCCAGCAAAGTCCAGGGAGAGACCACCAGCAGGGGCGCCAATGCCAGCACCCGGAGCCTTCCTCTGTCCCGGAGCAGATAGAGCCCCACCGCCGAGAACACCCCCAGGAACACGTACTCTCCCCGAACGAAAAGGGCAGTCCCGGCCCCAGCCAAGGTCAAAAGGACGACCCACAGCCATTTGAGTCCCGGCCTTTCCCTGTACCGCTCCTCCGCTTTCGAGATGAGCAGCAGGGTGAAGATGCACACCGTGAGGGTAAACATCACATTTTGCAGCCCGGGGTCAAAGACGCGATGGTAGTGGGCAAGATCGAAGGGGATCTCGGCGAGCAGGGCAAACGCCGCCATCCGCAGACCGTATTTCACCCGGTCATGGGTGTGGACAAAACCCTCCACCATCAAAAAGCAGAATAGGGGAAAGGCGATCCGCCCCAGAATATCGCACACCTCCCGGGCCTGCATAAGCTCCCACAGGGCGGTGGGAGACTCCCTGTTTACCGTAAGCGTCCCTTCCACCATGTAGGGGATCATCATCGCCCGGAGAAGGAAGGAGCCGATGTGGTCGATGACCATGCTCACCACCGCCAGGCGCTTCAGGCCGAAGCCGGTGAGTTCCAGTCTTTTTTCTTTCATTTTTCACACCCCTCTCTCACGCCCCTCATCCTACAGCTCTTTTTCTAAGACGGCCTTGCTATTTCTTTAAGATTTGAAGAATTTCCTCTGTCTTTTTACAAAATTTCCCCTCTCACGCCCCGCCACGGAGGAGCTGCCCTTCCCCCTTGCAATTCCCTCCGTTTTCGTTTATAATATTGGGCACATTCTCCATATTACGAAGGAAAGCGTGATACGATGAAATACGATTTTGGCGCCATCGAACCCAAATGGCAAAAAAAGTGGCACGACGAAAAGACCTTCGCCGCCCACGATCACTCTGACAAGCCCAAGTTCTACGGGCTGGTGGAGTTCCCCTACCCCTCCGGCCAGGGCCTCCACGTGGGCCACGCCCGCCCCTACACCGCCATGGACGTGGTGGCCCGGAAGAAGCGGATGGACGGCTATAACGTCCTCTTCCCCATCGGCTACGACGCCTTCGGCCTGCCCACCGAGAACTACGCCATCAAAAACCATATCCACCCCGCCAAGGTGACCCACGATAACATCCAGAACTTCCGGAAGCAGCTCCAGATGCTGGGCTACTCCTTCGACTACGACCGGGAGGTGAACACCACCGACCCGGAGTACTATAAGTGGACCCAGTGGATCTTCCTCCAGCTCTTCAAAAAGGGTCTGGCCTACAAGACCACCATGCCCGTAAACTGGTGCACCTCCTGCAAGTGCGTGCTGGCCAACGAGGAGGTCGTCGAAGGCGTGTGCGAGCGCTGCGGCTCCCCTGTCATCCGCAAGGAGAAGAGCCAGTGGATGCTCAAAATTACCGAGTACGCCCAGCGGCTCATCGACGATCTGGACGGCCTGGATTTTATCGAGCGGGTGAAGATCCAGCAGAAGAACTGGATCGGCCGCTCTACCGGCGCGGAGGTCACCTTTAAGGCCACCACCGGGGACGATATCGTGGTCTTCACCACCCGGCCCGACACCCTCTTCGGGGCCACCTATATGGTCATCTCCCCCGAGCATAAGTACGTCAAGGAGTGGGCAGATCGGCTGACCAATCTGGACGAGGTCAACGCCTATGTGGCCGAGGCCGCCCGGAAGTCCGACTTCGAGCGCACCGAGCTGGCCGCCGACAAGGAAAAGACCGGGGTCATGCTCCAGGGGGTCAAGGCGGTCAATCCGGTAAACGGCCGTGAGATCCCCATCTTCATCTCCGACTACGTCCTGGCCTCCTACGGTACGGGCGCCATCATGGCCGTCCCCGCCCACGATACCCGGGACTGGGCCTTCGCCAAGAAATTCGGCTGCGAGATCATCGAGGTGGTCGCCGGCGGCGAGGATGTGCAGAAGGAAGCTTTCACCGCCAAGGACGACACGGGTATTTTGGTCAACTCCGAATTCCTCAACGGCCTCACCGTAAAGGAGGCCATCCCCGCCATCACCAAATGGCTGGAGGACAAGGGCATCGGCCACGAGCAGGTCAACTACAAGCTCCGGGACTGGGTCTTCTCCCGCCAGCGCTACTGGGGGGAGCCCATCCCCATGGTCTGGTGCGATAAATGCGGCTGGGTGCCCCTCCCCGAGGACCAGCTCCCCCTCACCCTGCCCGAGGTAGAAAACTACGAGCCCACCGACGACGGGGAATCCCCCATCTCCAAGATGACCGACTGGGTGAGCACCACCTGCCCCCACTGCGGCGCTCCCGCTCGGCGGGAGACTGACACCATGCCCCAGTGGGCCGGCTCCAGCTGGTATTTCCTGCGGTATATGGATCCCCACAACACCGAGGCCCTGGCCTCCCCCGAGGCTTTGAAGTACTGGTCTCCCGTGGACTGGTATAACGGCGGCATGGAGCATACCACCCTCCACCTTCTCTACTCCCGGTTCTGGCACAAGTTCCTCTACGACATCGGGGTGGTTCCCACCAAGGAGCCCTACGCCAAGCGCACCAGCCACGGCATGATCCTGGGCGAGGGCGGGGAGAAGATGAGCAAGTCCCGGGGCAACGTGGTCAACCCCAACGACGTCATCGCCCAGTACGGCGCCGACACCATGCGTATGTATATCATGTTCATCGGCGACTTTGAAAAGGCCGCCGCCTGGAGCGACAACGCCGTCAAGGGCTGCAAGCGGTTCCTTGACCGGGTGTGGAATCTGGCCGAGCAGGTGAAGGAGGGCCCCCAGTCCTCCGCCAACGCCGCCGCCCTCCACAAGGCCATCAAGAAGGTCAGCGAGGACATCGACGCCATGAAGTTCAACACCGCCATCGCCACCCTCATGAGCCTGGTCAACGACTACTATGCCAACGGCTGCACCAAGGGGGACTACGCCCCCCTGCTCGTCATGCTCTCCCCCTTCGCCCCCCACATGGCGGAGGAGTTGTGGGAGCAGCTGGGCTTTGCTGACCAGACGGGGAAAATGGCCTGCGAGCAGTCCTGGCCCGCCTATGACGAGAGCAAGACTGCGGCCGCCACGGCGAACATCGCCGTCCAGGTCTCCGGCAAGCTCCGGGGCACTGCGGAAGTGCCCGCCGGCAGCGACAACGCCGCCATCGAACAGGCCGCCAAAGAGGTGCCCAACGTGCAGAAATTCCTGGCGGGTATGGAGATCGTCAAGGTCATCCACGTCCCCGGCAAGCTGGTGAATTTCATTGTCAAGCCCCAGGCGTAAATCTTTCTTGACAACGGCCGCGGAATCACGTATAATGCTACTGTTAAAGCCATAGCTATGTGGCCCTTTCGCGGTGGACAAGATCCCGCCGCTTCGGAGGGAGGGGAAAGACAATGTCGGAGATCCATGTGAAAGAGGGCGAGTCCCTGGAGAACGCGCTCAAGCGCTTTAAGCGCAGCTGCGCCAAGTCCGGAGTCCTGGCCGAGGTGCGTAAGCGCGAGCACTACGAGAGCCCCAGCGTCAAGCGCCGCAAGAAGTCCGAGGCCGCCCGGAAAAATCGCAAGAAGTTCTATTGAGAACACAAAAGCCCCGTGTCCATATGGACACGGGGCTTTTTTATTCCGCCTTCCCCTTTCCCACCAGCGCTTCCAGCAGGTCGTGGAGCTCTCCATAGGGAAGGAAGGCGGTCTCAATGCCCAGGGACTTGGCCACCCGGAGCTTTTTTTGGATGCTTCCGGCGTCGTCAAAGAGGACGAAATGACCGTTCTCCCCCGCCATGTAAGTGAAGTAGTGGGCGCACAGCTCGTCGGAGAAAAACACATTCGCGCCGCATGCCTCCCGGCGTTTCTTCAGCTCCTCCGCCGTCAGGGGCGCTCCCGCCCCATTGGGAGAGGGCAGCAGGAAATCCTCTGCCACCCGGTCTGCCCACACCGCCAGCCGCCCCGCTCCGAAGCGGTTCGCCGCCTCCTCCAGCCGTCCCCGAAGGGAACCTCCGGACAGGGCGGTGGGGATGATGACCTTGGCCTGGGGCGCGCTGATGCCGTAAGGCTCGGATACGTAACAGGCCAGCCCCCTCCCCCGGCACAGCTCTCCCAGCTTCCCGGTGATGTCCTCCATAAGGGAGGTGGGCCGGGTAAGGAAGCGGCACACCACTCCGGTGAACCGCCGGGCCGCACACTCCCGCAGCACCTCGTTGCAGAAGCCCTCCGCCTCCCCGCCCCCGGTGAGCCGGGCGTCGTCGATGACCATAAGCCCCCCGCGGGGCGCCACCGGGGCGTTGGCCCGGAAAAGATGGGGCCCGCTCCCCGCCCGGTAGGCCAGGTGGGCCAGGGGCAGTCCCCAGCCCCCGGCAGCGGTGAGCTGCCCCGGCGGCACCGCCAATATCAGCCGTTCCATTTGCTCCATATCTGATTTCCCCCTTGTCCAAGCGGCCCCATCGGTGTTATAATCTTTTTATATGTGCGCTGGGCGCAAAAAAGACGTGCAAGGGAGGCGGAAGCCATGGCGTGTCCCCTGATCCCCGACCGTGTGTTTGAGAGCATATACGCCCTGTCTCCCCACATTTTGCGGCGTATGGGCGTGCGCCTGGTGCTCTGCGATCTGGACAACACCCTGGCCCCCTATGAGGAATCCGCCCCCTCCCCCGCGCTTTTGGCCTGGAAGGCGGAGCTGGAGCAGAGCGGTATCACGCTTTTTGTGGTCTCCAACTCCCGGAAGAGCCGCCGCTGTCCCGACTTCTGCGCCGCCCTGGGCGTCCCCTTCGTCCGCCACGCGGGAAAACCGGGGGTCAAGGGCTATCAGGAGGCCCTCCGTCAAACCGGGATCCCGCCGGAAGAGGCCGTCATGGTGGGGGATCAGATCTTTACCGACATCTGGGGGGCCAACCGGGCGGGACTCCGTTCCCTTCTGGTCAAGCCCATGGCCTGGGGAAAAAATCCCCTGCGCCGGGTGCGGTACGCCCTGGAGACCCCCTTCCGGCTGGCAAGCCGGAACCCACCTCCGGAAGAAAACCTCTGAAAAGGAAGTGAGGCCCATGGCCGCCAAATTTGGCCCCGCCGGCAACGCCGACGCCTTTCCCTATAAGTCCTCTGTGGACGCCCCCCTCTGGCTCCGGGAACTGGGGCTGGACTGCTACGAATATCAGTGCGGCAAGGGGGTCAACATCAGGGAGGACACCGCCCGAAAACTGGGCCAGGCCGCCCGGGAGCAGGGCATCTCCCTCTCCCTTCACGCCCCCTACTTTATCAACCTGGCCAATCCCGACCCAGAGAGCCTGCGCAAGACCACCGGGTACATCCTCGCCGCCTGCCAGGCGGCGGACTGGATGGGCGCTGCCCGGGTGGTCGTCCACACCGGGGCGCTGATGAAGCGCACCCGCCGGGAGGCTTTGGATATCGCCCTGGCCTCTATGAAAGAGGTGCTGAGGGCCTGGGAGGGCGAGGGTTACAGCCATATCGCCCTGTGCCCCGAGACCATGGGGAAGATCAATCAACTGGGCGACCTGACCGAGGTCTTAGAATTATGTCAACTTGATGACCGTCTCATCCCCTGTGTGGATTTTGGCCATCTCTACGCCCGCACCCTGGGAGAACTGACGGGAGCCGACGCCTGCAGGGCCATGCTGGACGAGATGGCCGCCGCTCTGGGTGAGGAGCGGGCCAGCCGGTTCCACAGCCATTTCTCGCAGATCGAGTTCACCCCCAAGGGGGGCGAGAAATGCCACCGCACCTTCGACGACAACGGCGGTTTCGGCCCTGACCCCGCCCCACTTATGGCGGAGGTGGCCCGCCGGGGCTGGAGTCCTACCTTTATCTGCGAGAGCGCGGGCACCCAGGCCGGGGACGCGCTGACCATGAAGGGGCTATATATGGAAGCTCTATGAGCCGCCGCGCCTGCGCTTATTAAATGATGTAAACTGATCGGAAGGGAAGTCCTGTCATGGATCATCTCAAGCAGATCGCCGCCAGATTGCCGGATCACGGCGTGGACGCCATGCTCTGCTCCTCCCAGCCCGGCGAATACTACGCCGTAGGCATCAATGGAGAGGGCTACGCTCTGGTGGCCCCCGCCGCCGCCCGATATATCACCGACTCCCGCTACACGGAAGCCGCCGAAGAGGCCGTCACCGGGGCCGAGGTGCTCACGGTCAGCAAGGGCCGCGGCTATGCCGACCTTATCAACGAGTTCACCGACGCCCACAGCATCAAGACCCTGGGTGTGGAGGAGGGCTACATGACCCTGGCGCAATATGAAGGGCTGAAAAAGGCCCTCCACGCCAGGCTCATCCCGGCCGGCAAGCTCCTCGCCGGCCTGCGCGCCGCCAAGGACGAGGAGGAGCTCTCCCGGATGCTGGCGGCCCAGCGCATCACCGACGACGCCTTCACCGAGATCTGCGGCTTCATCCGCCCCGGCATGACCGAGGCGGAGATCGCCGCCAAGCTCACCTACGAGATGCTTCGCCGGGGCGCACAGCGGATGTCCTTCGACCCCATCGTGGCCTCCGGCCCCAACGGCTCCCGGCCCCACGCCATCCCCGGCGCGCGTCAGGTGCAGCGGGGAGAGTTCATTACCATGGATTTCGGCTGCGTCTATGAGGGCTACTGCTCCGATATGACCCGCACCGTGGCCCTGGGAGAGGTAGACGAGGACAAGCGCCGGGTCTATGACACCGTCCTTCAGGCCCAGTTGGCGGGCATTGCCGCCTCCCGGGCCGGGGTGCCCGGCAAGGACATCGACGACGCCGCCCGGGCGGTCATCGAGGCGGCGGGCTACGGCCGCTTCTTCGGCCACGGCTACGGCCACAGCCTAGGTCTGGAGATCCACGAATCCCCCAACGCCAACGCCCGGGAGACCGCGCCCCTGCCCGTGGGCGCCATGGTCTCCGCCGAGCCCGGCATCTATATCCCCGGCCAGTTCGGCGTGCGCATCGAGGACGTGGTGCGCATGGAAGAGGGCGGCTGTACCGACATCACCCGCTCCCCCAAGGAGCTTATCATCCTGTAAGAGAGAAAGGAACCTTCACTATGGTTATCGAAATCATCCAGCGGGAGATCCCCCTCCGTGGGATCGGCTACATCCTTCTCCGGGACTGCCCGGAGGAGCGCCTGGGGGAGGCCCTGGGCAAGGGCATGGAGAAGCTGAAAAAGGCCGGAGCCCGGCAGGTCTGGGCCGCCTCCCTTCCTGAGGGAGAGCCCCTCCATCCCGGCCCCGTGGGGGTGTGGCAGCTCACCCATGTCTACGATCTGCTGCGCATGGAAAAGCCTCTGGCCGAGCCTGTAAAGGCAGAGGGCGGCCTCACCATCCGGCCCGTAAAAAAGGCCGCTGACGAAAAGCTCTATCTGGAGCTGATGAACAGGGCCTGCGGCGGCGTTCCCGGACTGCGTCTTCTGGGCCCCGGCGACTTGCGGGTGCAAAACCACCGCTGCGCCATGGCCTGGCGGGGCGAGGAACCCATAGGCGGCTGCGACTTGGATCTCAGCGAGCGCGTCCCTGAGCTAACCGCTCTGGCCATTGTCCCGGAGGAGCGCCGGCAGGGATTGGGCCGGGCTCTGCTCCGCTCCGCCCTGGCCTCTTTGAACAAGGCCCCCGCCTGCGCCCTCACCCTCCCCTCCACCGCGGAGGGCGCCCTCGCCCTTCTCCAGGCCGAGGGCTTTGCCCAGACCGGAGTGGTATCCAGCTGGTTCGAGGTGGTCTGAATTGTTCCCCCAGGAATTTTTCGCTCCCATCCCGGCGCCGCCCCAGTTTGACTGGGACGCCATCCCCGCCCCCGCGGAGTGCGGGGAGCCTCTGGTCGACCCCACCGGCCTTTCCGGGCGCATCGCCTTTGACCCGGTCTACCTCCGGGACGGCCACCCCGGGGCCATGGAGCGGTGCCTTCTGCGCCAGACAGTGGCGCAAAAGCTGGCCCAGGCGGCCGATGGGCTGCCCGCAGGCTACTCCATTCTCATCTTCGACGGTCTGCGGCCCCTCTCCGTCCAGCGCTCCCTCTACAGCCGGTTTAAGGCCGAGGTGGAAAAAGAGCGCCCCGGCCTGTCCCCGGAGGCGCTGGAGCAGTATCTGGATCAGTTTGTGGCCGTCCCCGTAAAGCGGCTGGATCGCCCCTCCCCCCACGCCACCGGCGGGGCCGTGGATCTGACCCTTTGCAAAAACGGCGTCCCTGTGGACATGGGCACCGGCTTCGACGACTTCACCGCCCTGGCCTACACCGCCGCCCTGGAGCAGGACTGTCCGCCCCATTTGGAGGCGGCCCGGGATAACCGCCGCATCCTCTACCATCTGATGGCCTCGGTGGGGCTGGTGAACTACGAGTGCGAGTGGTGGCACTTCGCCTACGGCGAGCGGCAGTGGGCCGCCCGGGAGAATTACCGCGCCCCCATCTACGGCTTCTGCCCGGAGTGTGACAACTAAATCAAAAAAGAGCCGACCTCCTGGTCGGCTCTTTTTTCTTGTTCTTTTCAGTTCTCTATCAAAATATCGCGGATATCCACGCTCTTCGCGTCGCTCCACAGCCGCTCCAGGTCGTAAAACTGGCGGGCCTCCTCATTGAAGATGTGCACCACCACGCTGGAGAAGTCCAGCAGCACCCAGGTGCCGCCCCGATGGCCCTCCACATGGTGGGGATCCTCTCCGGCCTGCTCCTTCATGGCCTTCTCACAGGCGTCGCCCAACGCCTTGATCTGACTGCTGGAGGTGGCGGAGCACAGGACAAAGTAGTCCGCCAGAGTGGTCAGCTCTCCGGTCTCCAAGACCTTGATATCCAGCCCTTTCTTGCTGTCCAATGCCTTGGCCAGCAGCAGGGCGGTCTCCTTCGGTGTCATAAACATGGTCTCCTTTCGTCAAACGCCGGGGGGCAGCAGAGGCTCATCCTCCGGCGGCGGTTCCGGTGTGGGGGCGGGCGGCGGCGAGGGCTCCTCCGGTGTGGGGGTATCCGCCGGCGCCGGCGTCCCGCTCGGTCTGGGCGTGCCGCTCTCCCCGGGGTTGGCGCTCCCGCTGGGATGGGGGCTGGCGGAGGGCTGTCCACTCTCGGCGGGGCGGGAGCCGGGCCTGGGTGTGGCCGTCACTCCCGGCGGCAGCAGGGGGGCGTCCCCGCCTCCCTCCGGGGTTTCATCGGGCTCCGGGGTCTCGTCCGGCTCCTCCGTCTCGTCAGGATCCGGGCTCTCCGAGGGCTCCACACTGGCACGAGGCACGTCATCCATGGAGGCCAGCTTCAGCTCGCCCAGGCGGATATCCTCCTCATAGGGATTGAAGCCGTCGTTCACCGCCTTGACGATCTGGCTGCCCGCCGGCAGGATGTGGGCGTTGCCCGCGCTGACCCAGGGCAGGGTGGTGAAGGTCACCCCGTCCATATCCAGTCCCCCCACGGCGGACTGGACGAAGTAAGCGATGTGTCCCGCCTCCAGATTGGTCTCCACATTGCGCTGGAAGATATCGATATAGCTGCCCAGATTTTTCAGCAGCACGCCGGGATCCAGGCACTTTTTGATGACCTCCTTCATGAAGGCCTGCTGGGTCTTGATGCGTCCGATGTCTCCCTCGGCGTAGCCATAGGTTTTGGAGATATGGCCGCTGTCGTCACTGTTGTGCCGCCAGCGGACAACCCCCATGGCCCCCTCTCCATCCAGCAGCTGATACCCCTTCTTCAGATTGATCTTGAAGTGCTGGCTGAGGTCGTTATAGTACATATCGAAGGGCACCTCAAAGTATACCCCGCCGATGGCGTCCACCAGCTCTCCAAACGCCTCCCACTGCACCACGATGTGGTAGTCCGGGTAAATGCCGGTGAGATCCTTCACCGCCGTTTTCAAACCTTCGATCCCCTTGCCGTCCTTGTCGCCCCCCGCGGCGTTATAGACCGCGTTGAGAAGGCGCAGGCCCCGGTACTGCACATAGGTGTCCCGGGGAAGGCTCATGACGCTCAGGGACTGGTTGGGCACGTCATAGGCCACCAGCATCATGGTGTCGGTGAGCTTTCCGCCGGTGTCCTGGCTCTGTCCCACCAGGAGGAAGGTATAAAACTCCTTCTTCCGGTCAGCAGGCAGGCCGGGGATCTCCACCTCCACCAGCTCGCCGGTCTCCTCGTCGATATAGCTGGTCTGAATGGGGGGACGGGTCACCACCTCGGAGCCGTGGCCGGGCCTGTCCACATCAGGGGGCGCGGCAAAAAAGCTCCAAAAGACGTAGATGGCCACGATAATGGCAGACAGGATCGTAAGGCCCAGATAGACCCGGCGCAGGATCAGTTCCTTGCCCGTGTAGCGGGGCTTGGGTCTGCTGCCGGGCTTCTTCGGCTGGGCCGGCTTCTGCTGGGACTTTTTGACCTCCCCCTGGGGTTTGTGCTGGGGTTTCTTTTCCCCGCCCTGGGCTTTTCCGGCCCCGGAGGTCACGCCGTCTTTCTTTTCTTTTTCCTGGCTCATAGGCGGTATTTATCCTTTCCGGCGCTCTAATATGTAATCCAAAGCTCCTTGGGTATTCTTGTGGATGGGTACGCCCCGTTCCTTCAAATCGTCCACGCTCATGGCGAGGCCCATCTCCAGCGCGGCGTCCAGGTCGGTATAACACAGCCGCCGCAGCTCCTCCACGCCGGGGAAGTCGCGGTTGGGCTCCATGTAGTCGGCCAAGTAGATGATCTTTTCCAAAAGGGTCATGTCCGCCCGGCCGGTGGTGTGCCAATAGATCGCCCAGTAGACCTCCTCCGGCTGGCCGTAGATCCTCCTGGCAATGGCCGCCCCGCTCTTGGAGTGGAGCAGCTTCTCACTCTGGCGCTCCAGCTCGTCCAGCTCTATGCCCGCGTTTGCGCAGATGGCAAGGTGCTCTTCCAGTGGCAGGTACTTGGTACAGTCGTGGAGGATGCCCGCCCGGCGGGCCAGCTCCGGATCGGCGCCCCAGTGCTCCGCCAGCTTCACCGCCTCCTGCTCCACTCCTAAGATGTGCCGGTGGCGTTTGGCGTATACCATAGAGAGGGAGCAAGCACGCAGCTGGTCGTCTGTAAGCCGCGTCAGATCGGCGTGGGTGCCGTAAAGGCCATTGCGCAGGATATAACCGTAAACTGCCGGGGACAGGTATTGGCTGCCCTCTCCCTTCTCCAGCAGGGCCCGAAGACGGGTGGAAGAAATATCCACGATCTCCTCCAAGTTCAGCAGCCTTACCGTTGCGCCATAATTCTGTGCCAACCGCCCCGCCTGCTCCGCCATGGCCTGACGGTCATCCGTCTCACTGCGGACAAAGGCGGCCAGATTGGCCAGCTTACATATTTTCTCCGGCTCCCTCCACTCGGAAAAGGACAAAAGCATATCCGAGCCCATTAAAAGCCAAAGCTCATCATGGCTGTATTTTTCCCGGAGCAGCGCAAGGGTCTCGACTGTATAGCTTTCCCCACTGCGCCGCAGCTCCACCGCGTCCGTAGAGATCGCGCCATATTGATCGATGGTATCCACCGCTATCATCACCATGTCCAGCCGTTGCTCATCCCTTGGAGTGTTTTCCGGCAAAGGTTTATGCGGCGGTGTTCCCACCGGAATGAATATAAGATGATCCAGTCCCAGCTTTTCCATCGCCAGCTTTGCTGCGACCAGATGTCCCCGGTGAGGCGGATTAAAGGTACCGCCGTAAATGCCGATCTTCACGCCAAGTCCCCCCTCACTTCACAAGGACGATGCGATCCTTTTTATCCTTTTTATGGCTTTGACGATATAAAACGAATTTTGTTCCGATCACCTGTACCACTTCCGACCGGGTGGCCCCGCTCAATTCGTCAGCGGCCTGCCGGGGAGAGAGCTCCGCCGTCTCCAGCACCCGGCACTTGATAAGCTCCCGGGCCTCCAGGGCCTCGTCGGCCTGGCGGATCAGGTCGCCGCCGATGTTCCCCTTGCCGATGTGGACGATGGGCTCCAGGGGGTTTGCCATGGCCCGCAGCTGGGCCCTCTGCTTGCTCGTTAGATCAGCCATTTTCTCCTCCCAAGCGTCATTGCGCGCTTTCCGACAGGTATTTTTCCAGCTCTGTCTTGAACTGCTCCAGCGCCCTGCCCCGGTGGGAGATGGCGTTTTTCTCCTCCCCGGTCATCTGGGCGAAGGTCTTCCGCTTCTCCGGCACCAGGAACACCGGGTCGTAGCCGAAGCCGTCCTCCCCCCTGGGGCCGTATGTGATAAGTCCCGGGCACTCCCCCCGGGCGGTGAGGGTATCCCCATTGGGAAAGGCGCAGCAGATGCAGGAGACGAATTTGGCGCTGCGGTCGATCTGACCGGAAAGACCGCTGAGCACCAGCTCATAGCGGTCTTTGTCCGTGAGGCCCTCGCCGCCATAGCGGGCGGAATAGACTCCCGGCCCGCCGCCCAGAGCGGTGACGCACAGCCCGGAGTCGTCGGCAATGGCGGGCAGGCCGCTGGCCTTCATCACTGCCTGGGCCTTCAGCGCGGCGTTTTCCTCAAAGGTCTCACCGGTCTCCTCCACTTCCACATCCACGCCCACGTCGGATTCCAGTACCACCTCTACCCCCAGTTGGGACAGGATGGCGGACATCTCCGCCAGTTTGTGGTTATTTTTGCTCGCCAGTACGATTTTCATGTGTTCAGCCCCCAAGTACGCTTTTCTGGATGCCTTGAAGCTCCTTGATACCCTTGGCGCAGAGATCCACCAGGGCGCGCTGCTCCTCCAGGGTGAAGGCCCGTCCCTCACCGGTGCCCTGGATCTCCACCAGCTTTCCGCTGCCGGTCATCACACAGTTGAGATCCACCTGGGCGGAGGAGTCTTCCTCGTAGCACAGATCCAGCAGCAGCTCGTCGTTTACGATGCCCGCCGACACGGCGGAAACGCAGTCCACCAGCGGCATCTCTTCCAGCATCCCCTCCTCCACCAATTTGTGAAGGGCCAGGGACAGGGCCACGAAGCCCCCGGTGACGCTGGCGGTGCGGGTGCCTCCGTCTCCCTGGAGCACGTCGCAGTCCACAGTGATGGTGCGCTCCCCCAGCTTGGCCATGTCCACACAGGCCCGGAGGGAGCGGCCCACCAGCCGCTGGATCTCCGCGGAGCGGGGAGACAGCTTCAGCTTGGCGATGTCCCGGCGCGAACGCTCCCGGTTGGCCCGGGGGAGCATGGAATACTCCGCGGTGACCCAGCCCTCCCCCTCGGGGACATGGGGCGGGGTGCGCTCCTCCACACTGGCACAGCAGAGCACCTGGGTGTTGCCGCACTTGATCAGGCAGGAGCCCTCGGCAAATTTGTTGAAGTGGGGGATGATCTCAACAGGCCGCAGTTGGTCGTTTTTTCTTCCGTCGATCCGGGACATGGCAAATTCCTCCTTACAGCAGTGCGTCTACAAAGGCGGCGGGCTCAAAGGGGGTCAGATCGTCTACCCCTTCGCCCACGCCCACAAACTTTACCGGCACCCCCAGCTGCCTGGCGATGGCAACGACGATACCTCCCTTGGCGGTACCGTCCAGTTTTGTCAGGATGACTCCGGTGAGGCCGGCGGACTCCATAAACTGCTTGGCCTGAATAAGGCCGTTCTGGCCGGTGGTGGCGTCCAGCACCAGCAGGGTCTCCCGGCTGGCGTCGGGGGCCTCCCGGTCGATGACCCGGCTTATTTTGCTCAGCTCGTTCATCAGATTCTGCTTGTTGTGGAGCCGGCCGGCGGTGTCCACCAGCACCACATCGACCCGGCGGGCCTTTGCGGCGGAGAGAGCGTCGAAGACCACGGCGGCGGGGTCGGCCCCCTCGTGCTGCTTGACGATCTCCACCCCGGCCCGTTCGCTCCAGATGGTGAGCTGGTCGGCGGCGGCGGCCCGGAAGGTATCTCCGGCGCACAGCAGCACCCGCTTACCCTCGCTTTTGAGTCTGCTGGCCAGCTTGCCGATGGTGGTGGTCTTCCCCACTCCGTTGACCCCGATGAAAAGAACCACGGCGGGGGCCTTGGACAGCTCCAGCTCCGGCTGACCCACCGAGAGCATCTCCACCAAAATGGTCTTTAAGACCTCCCGGGCTTCTCCGGCGGTCTTCACATGCGCCTCCCTGCACCGCCCCCGCAGGCTCTCGCTGACCTCCAGGGCGGTATCCACGCCCATGTCGGAGAGGATGAGGGTCTCCTCCAGCTGGTCGTAAAACTCGTCGTTCAGCTCTCCGGCGAAAAGCTCCGAAAAGGAGTGGCCGATATTCTCTTTGGTGCGGCTCAGCCCCTGGCGTATCTTCTCAATAAATCCCATGTCAGTCCTCCGGCCCAATGGTATGTCCGCAGTTGGGGCAGTTGCTCAGCGGCTCATAGAGCGCGCCCAGGTTCTTCCCGCAGTGGGGGCAGTTCCAAAACTTGGTACGCAGGACGATCAGCGCCAGCAGGCCCAGCGCCGAGAGTACCATACACACCTTCTCCCGCTCCGTGCGGATGCGTCCCTCCACAAAGGGCACCAGCATCAGCAGGATGCTGAAAATCTGTAATTGCAGGCTTTTTTTCAAATTCATTTTCATTTGATGTTCAGTTCCTTCTCCACATCGTTGAGGTTGATGGTCAGCACCCGTGTGACCCCCTGCTCCTGCATGGTCACGCCGTAGAGGGCGTCGGCCTCCTCCATGGTGCCCCGGCGGTGGGTGATGACGATGAACTGGGTCTTCTCGCTCATCTGGCGCATATACCGGGCAAAGCGCACCACATTGGGGTCGTCCAGGGCGGCCTCGATCTCATCCATGACCACGAAGGGAGTGGGACGCACCTTCAAAATGGCAAAGTAAAGGGCGATGGCCACAAAGGCCTTTTCGCCGCCGGAGAGGAGGGTGATGATCTTCAGGCTCTTCCCCGGGGGCTGTACCTTGATCTCAATGCCGCAGTTGAGGATATCCTCCGGATTCTCCAGCTCCAAAGTGGCCTTGCCGCCGCCAAAAAGCTCCAGGAAGGTCTCCTGGAAGGCCTCGCTGATCTTGGCAAACTGCTCGGAGAAGATCTTCTCCATCTCGGCCGTCACATCGGCGATGACCTTCTCCAGCTCCCCCTTGGCCTTGCGCACATCGTCCCGCTGGTCGATGAAGTAGGTGTACCGCTCGTTGACCCTGGCGAACTCCTCAATGGCGTCCAGATTGATGTTCCCCAGGCCGGAGATGGAGCGCTTCAGCTCCCCCACCCGGCGCTGGGCCTTGGGCACGCTCTCCAGCTCCACCCGCTGGGCCTTGGCGGCCTCATGGCTGAGCTCATAGGTCTCCCAGAGCCTGTCCAGGATCTGCTTTTCCTCCAGTTCAGCGGTGGTCTTTCTCTGCTCCAGAACAGAGACCTCCCGCTCCATGGCCAGCAGCTCGTTGTTCTTGTCCCGGCTGGCCTTGTCCGCGCGGGTACGCTCCCCCTCCAGGTCGAGCCGGGCCTGGTTGAGCCGGGCCAGCTCCTTCTGCCGCTCGGTGTTCTCCATGCGGATGGTCTGGAGAAGGTTTTCCTTTTCCTGGATCTGCCGCTCCAGCTCCAGGTTCTGCTCTCCCAGCTCCCGGATGCGCCGGGCCCGGTCTTCCCGGTCGCCGGCCATGTCGGAGCGCAAGTCCTCCAGCTCCCGAAGGGACTGGCGGGAGGCCAGCTCCTCCGCCTCAAAGGCGGCCTTCCTTGCCCCCAGGGTGGCGATCTCGCCGGCGATGGCGTCCATTTTCTCCCGCAGGTCGTTCTGCCCCTTGGCCTTGCCCTCGGCCTCAGAGCGCAGGGCGGCGGCGGAGCCCTCCAGCTCCTCGATGCGCTTCCGGGCGCTCTGGGTGTCCTCCTCGGTGCGCTGGGCGCGCTGGGAGAGCTGTTCCAGCTCCCGCTTCCACTCGTCCCGCTGGCGCACCTGGTCGCCCTCAGCCTGCTCTAAGTGGGTCACCCGCTCAGCCAGCTTCAGAATGTCGTCCTCGTGCTGGCGCTGCTGGGCCTGGGCGGCGTCCATCTCATACTGGGCGCCGGTGACCTCCCGCTTGGCCTCGTCCAGCTCCTTACCCAGGGCGGCAAGCTTCTCATTCAGGCCCGCCTCCTGTTCCCGAAGCCGCTCCAGCTCTCCCTGGCGGGACAAAATGCCCGCCGTCTTGGAGGCGGAGCCGCCGGTCATGGCGCCGCCGGGATTGAGCACCTGGCCGTCCAGGGTGACGATCTTCAGCCGGTGCTTATATTTCCGGGCCATGGCGATGGCCGTATCCAGATCCTCGGCGATGACCGTCCGGCCCAGCAGGGAGGCAAAGACCTTCCGGTACTTCTTCTCGCACTCGATGAGCGCGTCGCCCATGCCCACAAAGCCCTTCTCATCCTCCACCCCGGTCTCCTTGAACTCCTGGGGCTGGATGGCGTTGAGGGGCAGGAAGGTGCACCGCCCCCCGTCCCTTCTCTTCAGATATTGAATGGCGGCCTTGCCGTCCTCCTCCCGCTCCACCACGATGTTCTGCATGGCGGAGCCCAGGGCGGTCTCAATGGCCACGGTGTACTCCCCGCCGACTCGGAGAAGGCCCGCCACCGGGCCTAAAACGCCCTTGAGCTGGCCCCGCTCGGACTCTCCCATCACCTGCTTGACCGCCTTGGAATAGCCCTCGTAGAGCTTTTCCATCTCGGTGAGCATGTGGATGCGGCTCTGGAGGGCGCCCTGCTCCATCTGGAGTTTCACGTGCTTATCCTCTGTCTCCTTCAGCTTATTGTAGCGGCTGGACAGGCGCAGGGCATAACCGCTGATGATATTCTTGATAGAGTCCCTGTCCTCCTTGGCCTGCTCCAGATCCTTCTGGGCAGCCTCCCGCTCAGCCCGGGCGGCCCCCAGCCGCTCCTCCCCGGCGGAGAGCTCCTGGCGCAGGGCGGCGTCCCGATCCATGATCTCCTGGGCGGCGGCGGCCAAGGCGGAGAGAAGGGCCTTGGCCTCCACGGCGGAGGCGGTCTCCATGGCCTCCTTCTCCCGCAGGGCCTCCATCTCCCCGGCCAGGGTGCCGGCGCTTCTGCCCAGTTCGTCGGCCTGGGTCTGCTGGGCGGTCATCTGCTCGTCCAGGGCGGCCATCTCCCGGCTTATCTCATCCAGCCGGCTCTGCCGCGCCTCGATCTGCCCCTCAATGGAGCCGGCCCGGCCCTCCTGGGCCTCCAGCTCCTGCTGGAGCTGCTGGACGTTGGCCGCGTTGTTCTCCATGTTGGTCTTCAAAACGGCGATGGCGTTTTCACACTCGTTGGCGTCGGTCTGGCGGCCCATCATCTCAAAGCGGATGCCCTCGGCGTCCATCTCCTTCTGGCGCATTTGGGCGCCGATGGCCTCGGCCTGGGCGTAGAGCCGCTCCACCTCCGCCTGGGCCTGCGTCTTCTGGCGCAGGGCGTTTTCGTAGTCCGACTGCACCTTGATGGCCCCGGTGCGGATGCGCTCCAGCTGCTCCAGCCACAGGGAGATCTCCAGCCCCCGCAGCTCATCCCGGAGGATGAGGAACTTCTTGGCCTTCTCCGCAGAGAGGCGCAGGGGCTCCACCTGGAGCTCCAGCTCGTCGATCTTATCGTTGACCCGCACCAGGTTCTCCTCGGTGCGCTCCAGCTTCCGCTGGGCCTCCTCCTTCCGGTGGCGGAACCGGGAGATGCCCGCCGCCTCCTCGAAGATCTCCCGGCGGTCTTCGCTGCGGATGGACAATATCTCGTCGATCTTGCCCTGGCCGATAATGGAGTAGCCCTCCCGGCCCAGACCGGTGTCCATAAACAGCTCATTGACGTCCTTCAGACGCACCGAGCGGCGGTTGATGTAGTACTCGCTCTCCCCGGAGCGGTAATACCGCCGGGTGACCATGACCTCGCTCTCCTCCATGTTGGGGAAGAGATGCTCGGTATTGTCCAGCACAAGGGAGACCTCGGCGAATCCCAGCTGCTTGCGCTTGGCTGTTCCACCAAAGATCACGTCCTCCATCTTGCCCCCCCGGAGGGCCCGGGTGGACTGCTCCCCCATGACCCAGCGGATGGCGTCGGAAATATTTGATTTTCCCGACCCGTTGGGGCCCACGATGGCCGTGATGTCCTCTCCAAAGGAGAGGACGGTCTTGTCGGGGAAGGACTTGAAGCCTTGGATCTCCAGCGCTTTTAAGTACACGCTCGTCACCTCATCATTCCAATGGACATAGGAATACATTTTAAGTAGTTTATTATACCAATTTTGGACAAGGATTGCAAATGCTTTTCTGCCTCTTTCTCTTCGGAAAACCTCCACTTGCCCTTTGTCCTGTCAAGTGGTATCATAGAGGCAGAAATCCGGGCAAAAGGGGGCGAAGATATGGACTTTTACCGCAAAAAGGTCTTCCCCGCCCTGGCCGAGGGACTGTGGCTGGTCTTTCTCTTTCTGGATCTGACAAATATGGCGGACTCTACCTGGGTGAAATTCGCCGCCATCTGCCTGTGCTGCCTCACCGCCTTTTTGGGGTGCAAGACCGCCGACGGAAAGCTGGTGGCCCTGGCCCTGTGCTTCACCGTGGGAGCAGACTGGTTCCTCCTGGTGCGCAACGACCATTATGTCCTTGGCATCTGCCTGTTTCTTATTGTCCAGCTCCTCTACGGCTGGCGGCTGTGCCGTCTGGGGAGCGGGTCTCCCGCCCTGTTCCGGGCCCGGGTGGCCCTGTCCTGCCTTTTGGTGGGGTTTACCCTGTTCCCTCTCTGGTGCGCCGCGGTCTATTTTATCAACCTGTGCGTCAACGCCGCCCAGGCCCTTGCCCTGAAAAAGCGGATCTTTGCCTGGGGCCTATTGCTGTTCATCCTCTGTGATATCTGCGTGGGGGCCTATAACCTGGGCCTGTTCACCGCCTTTACCTGGTGGGGCTCCTGGCTGTTCTACCTGCCCTCCCAAGTCCTCATCGTCCTATCCCAAGAAACAGAAAGCGGGGATGCTCCATGAGAAAGCCCTCCAAGCTCCTCACCCTTTTCGCCGCCCTTATCACCGCTGTATTTTCCCTCACCGCCGCCGTGGCCCTGCCCATCCTGTGGCGGGGCTGGTACTACAGCCAGATCGCCTCCCTGCGCCTGGTGGAGCAGACCGGCTACTCCGAGGGGGTCATCCGGGGCGCCTTCGACGCCGTTATGGACTTCCTAGTGAAGGACGCTCCCTTCTCCACCGGGTCTCTTCTGTGGTCGGAGAGCGGCGCGGCCCACTTTGCCGACTGCAAAGTCCTCTTCCGCCTGGACTTTCTGGTTCTGGCCGTCAGCGGCGCCCTTCTTCTGCTCCTGGCCCTCATCGCCCTGTTCTCCACCGGCTTTCGGGAGAAGTTCGCCGCCTCTGCGCCCCTTTTGGCCCTTTGCCTCACCCTGCTCCTCTTCGCCGCCTTCGCCGTCTGGGCCCTCATGGACTTTGAGGGACTCTTCACCGCCTTCCATACCCTGTGCTTTCCCGGCAAGACCAACTGGATCTTTGACTGGCGCACTGACGAGATCATTCTCATCCTGCCCGAGCAGTTCTGGGCCCGCACCGCCGCACTGGTGGGCGTGGTTGCCGTGGCGCTGGAGGCCCTTCTGGCCCTGCTCCTGTCCTTCTTCCGCCGCCTTCTCACCCCCAAGAGCATCTACCAGCAGCTGCTCAAGCGCCGGAGCCGCCGCTGAAAAAGAGGCAAAAAATGCCGGGAACGTAATGTTCCCGGCATTTTTATTTCCCTGTTCGTCCGGCCCGGCGTTCAAGCCTCCCCGCCCAGCTTTTCCATGGCGGCTTTGGCGGCCATCTGCTCGGCCTCTTTTTTGCTGTGGCCCTCACCCTGGCCGACGCTCGCCCCGTTAAGGGTCACCTCCACGGTGAAACGCTTGGCGTGGTCGGGGCCGCTCTCTCCGGTCATGTGGTAGGCCAGCGCCTGACCACTGTGACGCTGTACCAGCTCCTGGAGAGCTGTTTTGTAGTCCCGGCTGGCGCTCTTTTCCCGCTCCTTGTCCAGAATGAACCGGCGGATGATCTTGGCGCACGCCTCCAGACCTCCGTCCAGATAGACTGCCGCCAGAATGGCCTCCACCGCGTCGGCCCGGATAGAGGGCCGCTCCCGGCCGCCGCCGGCGGCCTCTCCCCGGCCCAGCTTCAAATGCTCCCCCAGGGCCAGCCGGTCGGCCACCTCGGCCAGGCTCTCCTCACACACCAGGGCGGCCCGGGTGCGGGTCAGATCCCCCTCGGGCAGGTCGGGATGGGTCTGAAACAGATAGTCCGCCGTCACCATGCCCAGAATGGAATCTCCCAAAAACTCCAGCCGCTCGTTGCTCCCCATGGGGGAGTGGTTCTCGTTGGCGTAGGAGGAGTGGGTCAGGGCGTTTTCCAGCAGGGCCCGGTCATGGAAGGAGTAGCCCAGCTTGGCCTCCAGTGATTCCATCACTCGCCCAGCATATTCTGCAGGCAGTTCACCAGATCGCCCACAGTGTGGATGGCGCTCAGATCTTCCTCGCCCAGCTCCTCCACATTGAACTCCTCCTCCAGGCTCATGGAAAGCTCCACAATATCCACGGAATCGGCGCCCAGATCTTCAAAGCTGGTCTCCTCGGTGATCTCACTGGACTCCACGCCGAACTGCTCAGCGAGCAGCTTCACGACTTTTTCAAAAATCATACCATCGAACTTCCTTTCACGGTATTTCAATTCCCCTTGATAATAGGCAATATTCGCCACCCTGTCAAGGGGGAATTCAAATTTTTTCCTCCGCCGCGGCCGGCTTCGCCGGCAGCTTCATATACTCCATATTCTCCGTAATGCTCTCAATGATGCCGGAGGAGGCGAATTTTGCCGCCTGGGCAATGGCGTTTTTGATGGCGTAGCCGTCGGAGGAGCCGTGGGCCTTGATCACCGGCCTGGAGATGCCCAGCAGGGCGGTGCCCCCCACCTCACGGGAGTCCAGCAGTTTTTTGAAGTCCCGGATCCCGCCGGAGACCATCACTGCCGAGAGCTTGGTCAGGGCGTTTTTCTTGAACATCTTCTTCATCTCCCCGGACAGGTACAGGGCGGTGCCCTCCAGAGTCTTGAGAAAGATGTTCCCGGCGTAGCCGTCGCAGACGATCACGTCCACCGCCCCCAGCACGGCCTCCCGGGCCTCCACATTGCCCACGAAATGGATGCGGCCCTCGCTGTCCGCCTCCTTCAAAAGGGCGTAGGTCTCCCGCTGGAGGGCCGTGCCCTTGCTCTCCTCGGCCCCGATGTTCAAAAGGCCCACCCGGGGCTCCGGCTTGCCCAGGAAGTGCTCGGCATAATAGGAGCCCATGAAGGCGAACTGGAGCAGGTACTCCGGGGTGCACTCGGCGGTGGCTCCGGCGTCGATGAGGATGGCCCCGCCGGGAACGGGCAGCTTGGGAGCCAGGGCAGCCCGGCGGATGCCCCGGATGCGCTTGGTCACCAGGGTGGCCCCGGAGAGCAGGGCGCCGGTGGAGCCGGCGGAGACGAAGGCGTCCCCCTTGCCCTCCTTGAGCAGGTTCAGCCCCACCGTGAGGGAGGAGTCCTTCTTCTCCTTGAAGGCGGTGGCGGCGTTGTCCTCCATGTCCACCACCTGGTCGGCGTGGACGATCTCCACGCCGGGAGGGGGCTCGCTCAGGCCCAGCTCCTTGAGGATATCCATGATCTCATAGCCCCGGCCCACCAGGACGGTCTCTACCCCCAGCTCCCGGACGGCCTCGACGGCGCCCTCTACGTTACAGCGGGGGGCATTGTCCCCTCCCATGGCGTCTACAATGATCTTCATGGCGCTTCCCTCCTGTCACTCAGTCCCAGCAGATAATCGGCGGAGACGTGGTAATGCCGACAGATGATCGGCAGTCTTTCCAGAGTGGTCATCCGAGTGCCCTTTTCCATCTCGCTGATTTGGTTGATGCTCACACCCAACAGTTCCGCCAGCACCTTTTGCGGCTGGCCGGTCTCTTTACGAAGTTCCCGCATACGCTGAGCAAATATTTCTTTGGTGGTCATAGAAACCCCCTTGACTTTTCACCAATAAGATGATATTCTATTTTCATCTTATTAGTGAGGTGATGATGTGGATTTCCTGGAATTGATCTCTCAACTCCTGGCCCAATGCCTAGACGCCGCCATACAGACCGACAGGGATTACGCCCAGCTCCACCGCCGGGAGGGCCATCTGCTAAAGCAGCTCGCCGCCCTTACCAGCGAAGAGCTGGTGGATAAGCTGACAGAGGCCCAATTGGAGCGTATGGACGTAGACCGGACGTTTTCCTTCCTCTGCGGGCTTCGCCTGGGAACAGCCCTACTCGACCTGTAAGCTCCCTGCCAGGGCCTCCAAGGCCCGCTGGGCGATGAGGGCGTTCTTCTCCCGCTTGCCGCCCTTCACCCGCT
Organism: Vermiculatibacterium agrestimuris; assembly: GCF_943193085.1. Taxonomy (NCBI): domain Bacteria; kingdom Bacillati; phylum Bacillota; class Clostridia; order Eubacteriales; family Oscillospiraceae; genus Vermiculatibacterium; species Vermiculatibacterium agrestimuris. Next base: position 63,466 of record NZ_CALPCU010000005.1, read on the forward strand.
CAGGCCAGGGGGGCATGATGCCGAAATTCACGTTCATAGGCTGGAAATTGGTAACGCTCTCGTTGGAGATGTACAGAGCCAGCGCCCCGATGGCGGTCTCGGCGGGGAAATCCACCGGGCTCTGCCCCTGGAGCCTTCTGGCCAGCTCGATGGCGCACAGGCACCCGCTGGCGGCCGACTCCACATATCCCTCCACCCCGGTGATCTGCCCGGCGAACATCACGTCGGGGGCCTCTATCACCTGGTAATAGCGGTTCAAAAAGCCGGGGGACTTCAAATAGGTGTTGCGGTGCATGACCCCGTAGCGGAGAAACTCCGCGTTTTTCAGGGCGGGGATCATGGAGAACACCCGCCTCTGCTCCGGCCATTTCAGGTGTGTCTGGAAGCCCACCAGGTTGTAGACGCTGCCCTGGGCGTTGTCCTTGCGCAGCTGCACCACCGCGTAAGGCGTCTGGCCCGTTTTGGGATCCCGGAGGCCCTTGGGCTTCAGGGGCCCGTAGCGCAGGGTGTCCTCCCCCCGCCGGGCCATGACCTCCACGGGCATACAGCCCTCGAAGACCCCGGCGTCCTCAAAGCCGTGGACTTCCGCCTCCTGGGCCGTGCGCAGCTCCTGCCAGAAGGCCAGATACTCCTCCTGGGAGAGGGCGCAGTTTACATAATCCGGATCCCCTTTGTCGTAACGGGAGGCGAACCAAGCCTTGTCCATGTCGATGCTCTCAAAGCTTACCAGGGGCGCGGCGGCGTCATAGAAGCTGAGGGTGGCGCTGTGGGGGAACCGGGCCCGGATGGCCGCGACCAGGCCGTCGGAGGCCAAAGGCCCGGCGGCCACGATAACGGGGCCGTCGGGAAGGGTGGCCACCTCCCCCTCCACCACAGTAATGAGGGGGTGGCTTCTTATTGTTTCGGTGACGGCGGCGGAGAAGCCATGGCGGTCTACCGCCAGCGCGGCCCCCGCCTCCACCCGGTGGGCGTCGGCGCAGGAGAGAATGACGCTTTGAAGCCGCCGCAGCTCCTCCTTGAGAAGGCCCACGGCGTTTTCCAGCTGGTCGGAGCGCAGAGAGTTGGAGCACACCAGCTCGGCAAAATCCGGGCTTTGGTGGGCCGGGGTGGTCTTTTGCGGCTTCATCTCCTGCAGCTTCACGGGGACGCCCCGCTTTGCCAGCTGCCAGGCCGCCTCGCACCCGGCAAGGCCTGCGCCGATGACGGTGACAGGCTCCATAGCCGCATCCCCCTTTCTCTGCCCCTCTGGAGGGCTTATTTCTTCGCCGTCTTTTTGGCGGCGGTCTTCTTTGCCGTGGTCTTTTTGGCGGCGGTCTTTTTCGCCGCCGTCTTCTTTGTAGCGGTCTTCTTGGCGGCGGTCTTCTCCCCGTCTTCCTTCTTCTTGTAGTAGCCCCGCTTGTCCTCAGGCAGGAAGCTGGGACAGGCCTCGTTGATGCAGAAGGGCTTCCGGGCGCCCCGGCCGGAGAGCTTGAACATGGTGTGTCCGCAGGAGGGACAGGTCTGCTCCACGGGCACGTCAAAGGTCATGAACTCGCACTTTTCGTGGGGGTTGCCCTCCCGGATGATATTGTACTCACAGCCGTAGTAGGTGTACTGCTTGCCGGTGCGGCGGCTCTTGCCGGTGCGCTTCATCAGCCGGCCGCCGCAGCGGGGACACTTCCCGGGCATCTGCTCCACAATGGGCTGGGTGTAGGTGCACTCAGGGAAGCCGGGGCAGGCCAGGAACCGGCCAAACCGGCCGGACTTATATACCAGGTGCCGTCCACACACGGGGCAGACCTCCTCGGAGACCTCGTCCGGCACCTTGATACGCTCGCCCACATCGCTCTCCGCCTTCTCCAGCTCCTTGGAAAAGTCACTGTAGAAGTCCTTCATCAGATCCTTCCACTTCTCCTTGCCCCGCTCCACCTCGTCCAGCTTCTCCTCCATCTGGGCGGTGAAATCATAGTCCACGATATCGGGGAATTTATCCCGCATGACCATATTCACCGTCTCCCCCAGGGGGGTGGAGCGCAGGTACTTGCCCTCCTTGACCACATACTCCCGCCCCTCAATGGTGGAGATGGTGGGGGCGTAGGTGGAGGGCCGGCCGATGCCCTTTTCCTCCAGGGCCTTGATCAGGGTGGCCTCAGTGTAGCGGGCGGGGGGCTGGGTGAAGTGCTGCTGGGGCTTGAGGCCCTTCAGCTCCAGACCCTCCCCCTCCTTCAAATCGGGCAGGGGGGACTGGGCCGCCTCCTCGTCCTCATCCTTACCCTCCACATAGACCGCGGTGTAGCCGGCAAACTTGAGGGCGGTATGGGTGGCCCGGAAGCGGTAATTGGCGCTGTCGGCCTCGATGGTGACGCTGTCATAGACGGCAGAGGACATCTGGCAGGCCACAAAGCGGCCCCAGATGAGCTTATAGAGCCGGTACTGCTCCTGGGAAAGATCCTTTTTGATCTCCTCCGGAACCAGGCGGACGTTGGAGGGCCGGATGGCCTCGTGGGCGTCCTGGGCTCCTGCCTTGGCCTTATAGACCCGGGCCTTGCCGGGATAGTACTCCTTGCCGTAGCGGCCCAGAATGAAGTCCTTGGCCGCGGCGGTAGCCTCATCGGAAAGGCGCAGGGAGTCGGTACGCATATAGGTGATAAGACCCACGGTGCCCTCGCCGGTGATGTCCACGCCCTCGTAGAGCTGCTGGGCCACCGCCATGGCACGGCGGGGAGACATGCCCAGCTTGCGGCTGGCCTCCTGCTGAAGGGTGGAGGTGGTGAAGGGGGGCGCGGGGTTGCGCTGCTTCTCCTGCCGCTTGACCCCGGCCACGGTGAAGGGGGCGGTCTTCACCGCCTCCATGACAGCATTGACCTCCGCCTCGCTGTGGAGCTCCTGGCGTTTATCGGCGCCGTAAAAGGCGGCGGTAAACCGGCCCAGGTTGGGGCGGATGCGCTCCAGATCGGCGTCCAGAGACCAGTACTCCTCACTCTGGAAGTTCCGGATCTCCTCCTCCCGCTCACAGACCAGGCGGGTGGCCACCGACTGCACACGGCCGGCGGACAGGCCCCGGCGGATCTTCTTCCACAGAAAGGGGGAGATCTGATAGCCCACCACGCGGTCGAGCACCCTTCTCGCCTGCTGGGCATCCACCAAGTCCATATCGATCTGGCGGGGCCGGGCGATGGACTCATTGACCACCTTCTTGGTGATCTCGTTGAAGGTGACCCGGTAGGTGCTCTCGTCAGGCAGCCCCAAAAGCTCCTTGAGATGCCAGGAGATGGCCTCCCCCTCCCGGTCAGGGTCGGTGGCCAGGTAGACCTTCTCGCTGCGCTTGGCCGAGCGCTTCAGGTCGGCGATCACGTCCTCTTTCCCCGCGATGGGCTGGTAGTCCACGGCAAAGTCCCGCTGCACGTCCACGCTCATCTTGCTCTTGGGGAGATCCCGAACGTGGCCCATGGAGGCTTTGACCTCATAGCCGGGGCCCAGATATTTGGTGATCGTCTTTGCCTTGGCCGGTGATTCCACGATCACCAGTGCCTCATTTTTCTTAACTGCCACGTTATCACTCCACTGATGTTAATTTATTCGGTCAATATCACCTTGGCGAAGAACCGCTTCCCCGGCCGCTCCTCCACCAGCTCCCGGAGCTGGAGCATGGTCAGGGCGGAGAGCACCCGGCGGGCCGGGAGCTGGGCGGCCTCAGACACCTCGTCCGCTGTCAGCGCCTTTTGGGCGATGGCGAGAAGGATGTCCCGCTCGTCGTCGGTGAATGCCTCAGGGTCATCTGATAAAGAAATATATGCCCGACTGGGGGTCTTGTCAACCTCTTTTTCCTCTTTTTCCTTTCCCCTCCGCTCCTTTTGGGGGCTGTATCCCTCCGTCGGAAGGCCGTCCAGCCGCGCCTGGATCTCTTCCTCCTCCAAGGGCTCCGGAAGGGCCTCCCGGTTGGGGAGCATGGCGGAAAACTCCGTCAGGATGTCGGCCGCCGAGAGCACCAGCTTGGCCTCTCCCGCCTGGATGAGCTTGTTGCATCCCAGGCTGGCGGTGGCGCCCACCGGGCCGGGAAAGGCAAAGACCTCCCGGTTCTGCTCCAAAGCCAGCCTGGCGGTGATGATAGCGCCGCTGGGAAGGCCCGCCTCCACCACGGCAACGCCCATGGAAAGGCCGCTCAAAATACGGTTGCGGACAGGGAAATGATGGCTGGCGGGCTCAGTGCCGGGCGGGTATTCACTCACCAGCGTCCCCGCGGCGGCCACGTCCTCATAGAGCCAGCGGTGGTCTTTGGGATAGACCACGTCGATGCCGTTGCCCAATACACTGACGATGTTCCCGCCGCCCTTCAGCGCGCCCCGGATGCCCGCGGCGTCGATACCCTGCGCCATGCCGGAGACCAGAGTCACGCTCCGGCGGGCCAGCTCCAGTCCCAGCCGGGTGGCCAGATCTACGCCGTAGGGCGTACAGCGCCGGGTGCCTACCACACCCACAGTGAGCTTGTCGTCCACATGGAGGGGCTTGCCTTTCCAGTAGAGCACCACCGGCGGATCCGCCAGCTGCGCCAGCCGCTCCGGATAGTCGGCGTCCTGGAGGGTCATGATCTGGATCCCCAGCGCCTCGCAGTCGGCCAGGATCCTCTCCGCCCCATCCAGCTTCTTATCCAGCAGCGTGGCCTTCTTCCCCTGGGACAGACCCAGCAGATCGTACTCCTCCTCCGGAGCAAAGTAGAGCGCCTCCGGGGTTCCGAAGTAGGACAAAAGAGCTCCCACCTCACCGGGCCGAAGTCCCTTGCGGGTGGTGAGCCAGAGGAAATATTTCAGATTGGCCATAGTCCCACCTCTTTTTCTCTCGGTGTGTGGTATGGTCACGTTTTGCGCAAACGGTCTCCAGGCCTTACCGCCGGCCCTCCCAGAGGACGACGGCGGCGGCCACGGCGGCGTTGAGAGATTCGCACTTTTCCTCCATGGGGATCTTCAGGGTCTTTTCCGCCAGGGAGAGCATCTCCTCTGAGACGCCCCTCCCCTCACTGCCGATGACCACGGCGGCGCAAGAGAGATCCGTCAGGCGTACATCCTCCGTGTCCCGGCGCAGGGCGGTGGCATAGAGCGGAATACCGAAGCTGTCCAGCAGCGCCTTCACCGCCTGGGGCTCCCCCCGCCATAGGGGCAGGCGGAAGCAGGCCCCCATGGTGGCCCGGACAGTCTTGGGGCCGAAGGGGTCGGCACAAGGGCCGGTCAGGATGAGCCCCGCCGCCCCAAAAGCGTCGGCGGTGCGCCAGATGGTGCCCAGGTTGCCGGGATCCTGCACCCCGTCCAGCACCAGATAGCGGCCGGGGGAGAGCTTGTCCGGCAGAGCGGTGTCAGGCAGGGGGCAGGTAAAGAGCACCCCCTGGGGGCTCTGGGTGTCCGCCAGGGTTTTGAGCACATCGGCGGGGGTCTCCACCCGCCGGAGCCCCTCCAGGACGGGCAGGGGCGTTCCCGGGGCAGAGACCACGGTCTCTGGCTGTGCCCCCCATTTCAGCGCCTCCCGGAGGAGCTTGGGCCCCTCGCAGAGGAAGAGGCCCTGCTGGCGGCGGAAGGAAGGATCGCCGCTCAGCTTGCGTATCTTCTGAAACAGCGGGTTCTGACGGCTGGTGATGGTCTCCATCAATCCACCTCGTGGAGCAGGTTGATGTCTTCGCTCCGGCCCAGGGCCACCACATTGTCCCCCTGCTCCAGCCGGTAGTCGGCGCCGGGGGCCACGTTCAACGGCCCGCCCTGCCCCGACCTGCACACGGCGATGAGGTTCACATGGAAGGCGTTGCGCACATCCAGCTCCCGGATGGTCTTGCCCCGCCAGGACTTGGGAACGGCCAGCTCCAAAATACTGTAGTCGTCGGAGACCTCAATAAAATTGAGCACGTTGGAGGAGCTGAGACCCTGGGCCAGCTTGGTGCCCATCTCATGCTCCGGAAAGACCACCCGGTCGGCCCCGATCTTCTCCAGTACCTTCCGGTGGACGTGGCTGCGGGCCTTACAGATGACCCGCTTCATGCCCAGCTCCTTCAGATTGAGCGTAATGAGGGCGGAACTGCCCACGTCACTGCCCAGGCCCACGATGGCGCAGTCATAGTTGCGCACCCCCAGGGCCCGAAGAACGGCGGGATCCCGGGCGTCGGCGGTGACGGCGTGGGTCACCTGGTCGGCGATGGACTGCACGTTCTCCTCCCGGGCGTCGATGGCCAGCACCTCATGCCCCAGGGCGGACAGCTCCGCAGCCACCGCGGTGCCGAACCGGCCCAGGCCGATAACGACAAATGTTTTCATCCTCGTATCGCTCCTTTCATCCAACCATGATGTTGAACTCGGGATATTTGATGTCCAGGCCGTCCCTGCGGCGGATCAGGAAGGCGATGGAGACGGACAGCACCCCCACTCTTCCGGTATACATGAGCACGATGAGCAAAAGCTGCGCCGGCCGGGCCAGGGTGGGGGTAAGCCCCGCCGTGAGCCCCACGGTGCCCAGGGCCGACGCCGTCTCAAAGGCGGCGTGGAGGAAGGTGGTCTGGTGGGTCAGGGAGATGAGCATGGAGCCGGTGACAAAGAGGAAGAGCACCATCAGGAAAAGGGTCACCGCATTCATGCACCGCCGCACCGGAAGGGAGCGGCCCCGGAAGACGATGCTCTCCCGGCCCCGAAGGCTGGTAAAGAGCACCATAAAGAGCACCCACACCGTCACCGTCTTCAAGCCGCCGGCGGTGGAGCCGGAGGAGCCGCCGATGAGCATGAGGATACAGCTCATCACGGTGGCGTTATCCGTCATGGCCCCCTGGTCGATGACATTGAAGCCCGCCGTGCGCAGGGTCACAGACTGGAAAAAGGCGTTGAGCCACTTCTCCCCCGTGTCCATGCCCCCCAAGGTGGCGGGGTTGCCCCCCTCGGCGGCCAGGAAGAACAGGGTGCCGCCGGCCAGGAGGAAGGCCGTGATGCCCAGCACCAGCTTGCTGTACAGGGTCAGCTTTTTCCAGCGGCGGTGATTCAAAATATCCTCCCAGACGAAAAAGCCCAGACCGCCGATGATGACCAGGGCCGAGGTGGTAAGAAGGATCAGCGGGTCGTCCTGAAAGGCCGCCAGGCTGGAAAAGGGCCCGGTGTCCGCGCCCTGGAGGTCAAAGCCCGCATTGCAAAAGGCGGAGACCGCGTGGAACAAAGCGTGCCAGAGGCCCCGGAAAAATCCATACCGGGGGATCATCCGAATGGACAAAAGGACAGTTCCCATAAGCTCGAAAAACGCAGTGCCCATCAGGGCGTGGCGCACCACACGCACCACCCCGTCCAAATCGTTCAGGTTCAGGGTGGAGACCATGAGAAGCCGCTCAGAAAGGCCGATACGCCGGTGGGCCCAGAGGGACACCAGGGTCATCACCGTCATAAAGCCCAGGCCACCCAGCTGAATGAGCAGCAGGATCACCGCCTGGCCGAAGGGCGACCAGGTCAGGGCGGTATCTGCCACCACCAGTCCAGTGACGCAGGTGGCAGAGGTGGCAGTGAAAAGCCCGGCAAAAAGGCCCTGGCTCTCTCCGTTTCTGGCGGATACCGGCAGCGCCAGGAGAAGGGCGCCCACCAAAATAAGCGCCCCAAAGGACAGCGCCACCAGCCGGGTGGAGTTGAGCCGGCGGGAGCGGATAAAATGATTTTGGATAAAGCGGCCCAGCCGTTCTGACACAGCTTTGCCCCCCTTCCGAAAGCTTCATGACGCAAACGGCATACCGACGGTGAAAACCGCCGGTATGCCTGTGGAGATCCTGATTAAAGGGGCTTCATGGTGGGGACGAGTGCCAGAGGTTTTTGACCCCTTCCGTCCCTCTTCGTCACACGATGAAAACACTGGTAATCCTGGTTTCCTGCTTTTGTCATGTGTTGTCACGCTCCATCCTGTCACGGTCAAATGTGGTAAAATCTGTGGTACTAACTCGTGGGTTCAGAATGAATATCTTTGCAGCAGCATCCAGCGGCATACCTTAACTATAATATACTGTAAGTATGGCTTTGTCAAATCAGTTTTTGTTTTCTATCTCTCAAAAGAAAAGGCACTCGGCAAATTATTTTACCAAGTGCCTCTCTTTCCCATTATTATGCGTACCGCAAACGCCCCTTCGGCTCCGGGATCTCCCGGCCAAGCTCCTGAGCGGTTTCAATCCACTCTTTAACAATCTGCTCCACATTGTGAAGAGCATCCTTGGCCGTGGCACCATCCGCCATACACCCGGCCAACTCCGGCACTTCGGCAATATAGGCGTTGTCATCCTCGCTCCAATAAAGAATGATCTCATACTTCATGAATCGTCCCTCCCATTCGATATTTTAGAATGATCTGCCTCACCTGCTTCACCTGATAAGGCTTTGCCATCTTCCCTACAGGCTGGATGTTGATGATCTCCTCGATACCATCTTTAGTATAGATAAAGTGGTCGCCTTTGATGCGGCACTGAAAACCCAATCGGTCCAGTACGCTTTGAAGCTCGGAGAATGAAATGTTTTTGTCCTGCGTACCACTCAGGATAGCAAACATCAATTTTTCCTGCTGGCTCATTTTCTTCTTCCTTCAGCAAAACACGATTTGTAAATCGCTATGCTCGCATAGCAATTATACATAAAATTGTACAAAAGAATACACCCATTATATTGAACCAAAAGATATAAGGATATTTTTTATGCAACCGGCCAAAATTTGTGCGGCACGATTTGCAGTCAGCGCAATTTCGTTTTTTACAATTTACAGAGATACTTCTTCCTGAAATTTTAGACACGCAGTACAATAAAAGGAAAATAATATTATATAAGAACAAGAAAGAAAAGCCTATAAAAAATGTTATTTTAAATATCGAAATATCCGATAAATCTTTTAGTCCGGAAGAAACAAACTGTGTTACTCCTGCAAATGCAACAACCAAGCCAGCAAAAATGCCAAGTATTGTAATACTTTGATTCTGATAACCCTCAATTCGCTCCTTTAGGTCTTCCGCCCTTTTCTCTGTCTCTTGCAACTTCCCATCTGCATCAGAAAGTTCTTTAGTGGCCATTCTTCCTATATATTCTACTTTGTCAATTCGACCTATCCTTATGCATTCCAAATCGACATGATCACATAACTTAAGTACCCGATTATTTATATCCTGACTCTTATTTAAATCCAACACAGCCTTTTGCAATGTGTGAACATGCTCTGCAAGGGCATCTCGCTGATCCGGACTATATTGTTCTAAAACTTTAGAAATTTCTGCGTAAGAATGTCTAAAGGAATTATCTGAATATACATCACATAATTCCTTAGTATATTCTTCAAGCATATCCTGATTTAACTCTATTGAATCAACAAGTTGATTAAAGAGCTTTTCAATTCTCTCCTGACGTGAAAGCACATCCTCTATTGTTGCCATCAATTTGTATCCTCAATTCCTAAAGGATCATTGGCGTAAAAATAATGTGCAATTGTCCTTACCGAAATTATTTCGCGATCGTCTACACTTTTCCACGGGTATTCACTATGTGTCTTACTTACCAATTCTGTCGAAGTAAGGTCATAAGTATATTTTGCCACAATATCTATTATGGATCTAAATAAAGGATCTCGGTCTATACGCATTAAAGATTTCTGCAGTTCACTCCCAGTTGGTTCCCGAAGCGGCGCCGCCCCTGCATCGTTATAGGCGAAATACGCCTCTGCTACAACTGGCCCGTAGGGCCACTTATATATAGCCTCTGGAAACATAATTTCATTGCACCGCTTCAGAGTATATCCTTGAACATAATAAAGCACTTTCTGGAGCTTTAAATTTGTAATTGTTTTCCCGCTTTTCCAATAGTTCGATATTATATACTTAGAAACATCCAGCACACCATTCATCGCCCTACCCCCTTTTAATTATATTATACGGACTTTTTTTATTTCTGTCAATGCAACTAAAGAAAGTGTGGCGCAGAATAAATCTGTGCCACACTCTATTGTCTCTTTATCGCTCAAAAATACACCCAAATCAACTTCTGGTTTTATTTTTCAGTTTTGTAAGTCTTGGTGCAAATATACATTTTGCTTGAATATTATCCAGTTTTTATTCATTCCCACTTATCCCACTTTTCGGCAAATGTGGTAAAAGTGTGGTATTAACTCATTTCCCAATCCCCGAAACCATTGAAAAGACTGGGCTGCAAGACTTTGAAATCAGAGGGGCTTCATGGTGGGGAAAAGGATCACGTCCCGGATGGTGTCCGCCCCGGTGAGGAGCATGACGCAGCGGTCGATACCGATGCCCAGGCCGCCCGTGGGGGGCAGTCCGTACTCCAGAGCGGTGAGGAAGTCCTCGTCCATCATGCCGGCCTCGTCGTCTCCCTTGTCCCGGGCCTCCACCTCTTTCTGGAAGCGGGCGCGCTGGTCGATGGGATCGTTGAGCTCGGAGAAAGCGTTGCCCATTTCACTGTGGCAGATGAAAAGCTCAAACCGCTCGGTGAGCCGCGGATCCTTGGGGGATCGCTTGGCCAGAGGGGAGACGTCCACCGGGTGCATAGTAATAAAGGTGGGCTGGATCAGCTTCTCCTCCACCCGCTGGTCGAAGCACTCGTAAAGGGCGTTGCCCCAGGTGGGCTCTTTTGTCCCGGGCAGCTCTACCCCAATGCTCTTGGCGGCCTTAACGGCCTCCTCATCGGAGTTGATGGCCATAAAGTCGATCCCGCAGTATTTCTTCACCGCCTCGTGCATAGGCATACGGGGCCAACCGGGGGTCAGGTTCACCTTCTCCCCCAGCCACTCCAGCTCATAGGTGCCGAGGAGCTTCTGCGCCGCTGAAGACAGCAGCTCCTCAAACAGATCCATCATATCGTTAAAATCGGCATAGGCCTGGTAAAGCTCGATGGTGGTAAACTCCGGGTTGTGCTTGGGATCCATTCCCTCGTTGCGGAAGATGCGGCCGATCTCATAGACCCGATCCATGCCGCCCACAATGAGCCGCTTCAGGGGAAGCTCGGTGGCGATGCGCATGAACATGTCCAAATCCAGGGTGTTGTGATGGGTGACAAAGGGCCGGGCGGTGGCGCCGCCCTGGATGGTGTTCAGAACCGGGGTCTCCACTTCCACAAAGCCTCTTGCGTCCATGAAGTCCCGCACATGCTTGATAAACTGGCTGCGGATGAGGAAGTCCCGCTTGACCTCCGGGTTCATGATGAGATCCACATACCGCTGGCGGTAGCGCAGCTCCTTGTCCTGCAGGCCGTGGAACTTCTCCGGCAGAGGCAGCAGAGACTTGGAGAGGAGCTTGATGTCCCTGGCCCGGACGCTCATCTCCCCCCGCTGGGTGCGGAAGACCTCGCCGGTGACGCCCACGATATCGCCGATGTCAAACTTCTTGAACTTCTTGTAGACCGCCTCATCCATCTCATCCTGGCGGGCGTAGAGCTGAATGCGGCCGTCCCGATCCTGAAGATCGCAGAAGCTGACCTTGCCCATGCCCCGCTTGCTCATGAGCCGGCCCGCCACCTTGACAGGTTTGCCCTCCATGGCGTCAAAGTTGTCCTTGATCTGCTGGCTGGTGGCGTCCCACTCAAACCGGGTCTCCTGGAAGGGATCCTCCCCCGCGGCCTGCAGGTCGGTGAGCTTCTCCCGGCGCAGGCGCAGCAGCTCGGAAAGCTCGGGCTGGGGGGCGTTGTTCTTATCTTGCTCTGCCATGATGTTCTCTCCTAACGGGAGTGGAGCTCCCTTATTTCTTTTGAATATCCAGCACCTTGTAGCGCAGCACCCCCATGGGGGCCTCTACCTCCACCTCGTCGCCCACGACCTTACCCAGCAAAGCCTTGCCGAAGGGGGAATCCTCCGAGATGCGGCCCTCCATGGGATCGGCCTCCTGGGAGCCTACGATGTGATAGGTCTGCTCCTCCTGGAACTCCTCGTCCAGCACCTTGACCAGGCTGCCCAGGCTCACCGCATTGGCGTCAAATTCCTGGTGGTCGATGATCACATAGTTGGCCAGTACGGCCTCCACCTCCGCAATGCGGGAGTAGAGCTTGCCCTGCTCGTTCTTGGCCTCGTCATACTCGCTGTTCTCGCTCAGATCGCCGAAGGAGCGGGCCTCCTTGATCTGCTCGGCCACCTCCCGCTCCCGGACGGTCTTGAGATAAGTCAGTTCATCCTGAAGCTCCTTGAGCCGCTGGGGCGTGAGTTTGTATTGCTTCGCCATGATGTCTGTGTCACCTTTCATTCTTGTACTATTTTCACGGAAAACGCGGGTTCTGGCCAGCGCCATACTTCCGCGTTCCCTACATTATTGTAGTATTATATGTATTTTCTCCCTTTCTGTCAAGGCCGATTCGCCGGGATCACCGCCAGCTCCTCCACCTTCACCCGGCCGGTCTCCCACAGCAATTCTAAAAAAGGAAGTTCCGGAAGCCCTTGGGGCAAAAGGGCGCCCGGCAGAGTCACCGTCAGCCCCTCCAGTGCCGGCTCGCCCCAGAGCCGCAAAGCTTTCCCCCCAACGGCAGACCGGGGCGACAGCTCCAGTGCGACCTGGGGTTCCGGGCCCAGTCCCAGGTGGATGGGCGCCGCGCCGTAGCGGGTGCGGAGATGGGCGCCCAGCGCCTCTTCCCCCCGGTCAAAGTCCAGGAAAAGCGTCCCCACCTGGGGGCACAGGGTCTGGGCCAGCGTCCAGGCCCAGACGTCGGCCTCCTCCCCCCGGAGTGCCACCCGGCGCTCCCGGAGCGGCATGTCCTCCAGCAGAAAAAGCGCCATTCGGCCTCCCATGGCCCGGTACAGCGGGAGGGGTTCCACCAGGCGCAGGCCCCAACGTTCCAACAGCTGCGTGCTTTCAAGGCCGGGGGAGGCCAGCACCCTCTTCACCCCCCGGCGGCGGAGGGCCTTCGCCCCCTGGTGCAGCCGCCGCTCCGGCCGGCCCGGCGGCAGAGCGGCTTTCAGCAGTGGAAACCCCAGGGGCCCCGCTGCGGTCAGTCGGGGCCAAGGGCGCCATTTCTCCGCCCGATCCAGCCAGCCTACCATGGTCTTCCCCCCTCGGGGGAGAATATGCGAAGGCCGGAGCGGATATGTTCCGCCCCGGCCCTTCCTGTATCCTAGAATCCCAGCAGCTCCACAGCCTTTTGGAGCTGGTCGTCCTCCTCCAGGGGAAGCTGGCCCGCCGCCAGGAGAAGCTCTTTCTCCTCCGCCAGGGACAGCTGCGCGTCCAGCGTCACCCCCGTGCCGACGAGAGAGACGCCCGCCCCCGTGGCATAGCGGGCGGTGGAAAGATTCAGCGCCCCGCCGTTAAAGAGGGGCACCACCTGCTGCGAATATCCCTTCCCCGAGGTCTCCTCCCCCACAATGGGGGCCCCTGCACTCTCCTGGAGCTGGGCGGCGAAGAACTCGGCGGCGGAATAGGTGCCGGCATTGACCAGGGTGGCCATGGGCAAGTTTACATAATTTTCATCGGACTCCACCACAGATTCCTGCCCGCTCTTGCTCCAGGTACGAAAGATGGGCCCCTCCGGCAGAAGGCCATCCAGCATTTTGGTAAGCTCATCGACATAGCCGCCGCCATTGTTTCGCATGTCGAAGACCAGGGCCTTGGCCCCCTGCTCCTCCAGCTCCCGGGCAGCCTGGAGAACCCAATCGGCGCTGTTGGTGTAGAAGTTGTCCAGTTTTATGTAACCCAATCCATTTTCCAAAAGCTGGCTGTGGACAGCTTCGTTGTTCACAGCCGCCCGTGTCAGCTCCACCTGCCGTTCCTCCCCGGTCTGGGCCAGAACAGTAAGGGTGAGGCGCGTTCCCTCCTCCCCGGAGATGTGATCCACCCCCTCATATCTGGCCTCTCCGGCTAAGGAGCCGCCATTCACGGCGGTGATGACCTCTCCTGTCTTCACCCCCGCCTTGCCGGCGGGGCCGTCCGAGCGGACGGTGAGGATGAGCAGGCCCCGCTCGTCGGTGTAGCTGACAGTGACGCCGATGCCCACATAGGTGTTGGTGCGGCGCTGATTCTGGGCGGCATAGCCCTCGGCGTCCAGATAGTAGCTCCACCGGTCGCCCAGGCCGGTCACCAGTCCCCGCATGGTGTCGTCGATAGCCTTATCCTGGTCATACTCCCCCACAAACTGAGTGCGGGCGGCTCCCCATGCCTCCAGCAGGGTCAGGCCGTGGGGGCCGATGACCAGCCATAGGGTCACACAGAGGGCAAAGGCCGCCAGCAGTGCCCCCACTGCCCCGGCCAGAAGCAGATGCAATTTGGAAAAACGTGGCTCTTTCATGGCATTTTTCTCCTTTTTTTCAAAAGAGAAGCGGGCGGAGACCGCTCCGCCCGCTGTTTCTCATCAACCGTAGGGATAGCTGAAATTCACACCGGGGAACATGTCCCTGGGATCCTGCCGCACGCCGTTGACCTTCAGCTCCAGATGGAGGTGGTTTCCGCTGGCGGAGCCGGTCATTCCCACATAGCCCAGCACCTGGCCCTGGCTGACCACCTGGCCCTCGCTCACCGCCCGGGAGGTCATGTGGGCATAGAGGGTCGTCCTGCCATTGCCGTGGCTGACCACCACATAGTTGCCATAGGAGCTGGGGGCGTATGCCGAGGTGATGACCACGCCGCCCTGAACGGCGTAGATCTCGGTATTCTTGGGGGCGGCGATGTCGATGCCCGTGTGGTTATTGGGCTTTTTCGTCAGAGGGTGGGTGCGCCAGCCAAACTTGGAGGTGATGGAGGTATTACTGCTGGGCAGCGGGTAGTAATAGCCGGAGCCGGTGGTGAAGTTGGCGGCCCGGATCAGCTCCTCCAGTTCCTTCTCCTTCTTGGCGATCTGGGTGGCGATGGCCTTCTCCTCCGCCTCCTGGGCGGCCACCAGGGCCTCCGCCTTGTCGGCCTGGGTCTTCAACTCGTCGAAGAGGGCCTGGGCCTCGGCCACTTTGGCGGCCTGCTCGGCGCGCTGCACGTCCAAAACTGCCTTCTGCTCGTCCAGCTCGCCCTTGCTGGTATTGAGCTCGGCCAGGGTGGTCTCCACCGCCTGGCGGGCCGCCACCAGCGCCTCCACCACAGAGTTGTCGTATTCCATGATCAGGTCTACCATGGCCAGCCGATCCAGCAGGTCAGAAAAGTCATTGGCGGCAAAGAGCACCGACCAGTAGGAGATGTCTCCCGACTCCTCCATGGAGCGGGCCCGCTGGCAGAAGCGTGCGTAGGCCGCATCCTCCCTGGCCTGGGCCTCGGCCAGAGCGGCCTCCTGCTCGGCGATAAGGGCGTTGTAGAGGTCGATCTGCCCCTGGGTGTTGGACAGCTGTGCGTCAATGGCATAGAGCTCCTGATCCAAAAGCTGCTTGCGTTGAAGGGCCTGGGCCTTATCGCTCTCAATGGCCTTGAGCTGATCCTCCAGCTCCTTACGCCGGGCGGTGGCGTCGGCGGCGTCCCCCTTTAGTCCGGAGATCTGGTTTTTCAGCTCGCTCTGGGTGGCGGCGTTGGCAAAGCCCGACAGGTTCCCCAGCAGGGGCAGAACCAGGGCCGCCACCATCAGCAGGGCCAGGCCGGCCACAAAAAGCCGCCGCCAGTCTGCCCGGCTGTTTTTTTTCTTCTTAGGTGAAGGCTTATCTTTCAAGGATTCTTCCCTCCTACTCACACCTGCAGGAATTTGCGAATGGCCATGACCGAGCCGCCGGTGCCCACGATAAGGCCGGTACCGGCGAACACCCCCAGCACCTTGAGCCAGATCTCCTGAAAGGGAACCACGCTCAAAAGCTGGAAGGTCTCCCCGGTGTCGATAGCCCGGGTGATGAGCTCGTAGATGCCCCACTGGCAGAAGAAGGCCAGCACCGCGCCCATAAGGCCCAGGATCATTCCCTCAAAGATAAAGGGGCCCCGGACAAAGCCGTTGGTGGCGCCGCACATCTTCATAATGGCGATCTCCTCCCGCCGGCTGAAGGTACCCAGGCGGATGGTGTTGTAAATGATGAACACAGAGATAAACAGCAGCAGTACGATGAGGATGGCCGCCACACCGGCGGACACGTTGCGCACCAGCACGAAGCCCTCGGCCACCTCGGGGGCGGCCTGATGGCCCTGGATCCCCTCCACGGCCTCCACCGCGTCCACCGTCTCCTGGATCCGGCTCAGATCCTCCATGTGGATGGCGTACCGATCCCGAAACACCTGGGGGGGAAGCTCGGAATAGAGGTCGGCATTGGCGTCGCTGGCGTACTTCGCGGCATAGTTCTGCTGGGCCGTCTCCTTGCTCTCAAAGGTGACGGCCGTCACATTGGGGATGGTCTCGATCTGGCTTTTCAGCGCCAGGGCCTGCTCCCGGGTGTAGGTCTCGTCCACAAAGGCCAGGAACTGGTTGTCCTGCTCCAGCTTGCCCAGTTCCTGCTCCAGGTTCAGGGCCACCAGAGAAAAGGAGCCCATGATAATGAGGCAGGCCACGATCATAAAGACCGCGGCAAAGGACATGAGCCCGTGGGTAAAGATGGAGTGGAAGCCCTCAGAGAGGTAGTAACCGAAATTATATGATCTCTTCATTTTTATAGTACCCGCCTGTCTCGTCGCTGATGATACGGCCGTTCTCAATGGCTACTACCCGCTTGGAAAAGCGGTTCACAAGTTCCTTTTCATGGGTGACCACCAGCATGGTGGTGCCCAGCTCGTTGATCTTCTCCAGCAGCAGCATGATCTCCTGGGAACGGGCCGGATCCAGATTGCCCGTGGGCTCGTCGGCAATGATCATCTGGGGATTATTGACCAGCGCCCGGGCAATGGCCACCCGCTGCTGCTCGCCGCCGGAGAGCTGGTTGGGGTAGCGGTCGCCCTTATAGTTGAGCCCCACCAGATCCAGCACATAGGGGATCCGCTTCTTGATCTCCCGGGGGGAGGCGCCCACCGCCCGCATGGCGAAGGTCAGGTTGTCCCACACCGTCTTCTTGTCGATGAGCCGGAAGTCCTGGAAGATGACCCCCAGGGTACGGCGCATGTAGGGTACCTGGCTGGGCCGGATATTGCCCAGGTTGTAGCCGTTGACCATGATCCGCCCTCCAGTGGGCTGTATCTCCCCGGTGATGAGCTTGATAATGGTGGACTTTCCTGAGCCTGACGGCCCTACCAGGAACACGAACTCCCCGTCCTTGATGCGCAGGTCGATGCCCTTCAGGGCCCGGGTGCCGTTATCATAGGTTTCGTGGATATCCAAAAGCTGAATCATGCCCTGCTCCTCATAAAGCGATTGACAATCGAACCCGGGCCTTGCCGCCGCGTTTGATTGTCAATCGTTCATTGGTATTTCGTCGTTGGGCCCGGCGGCCCGCTTCTTCAGTCCTCGATCCCTCTGGAGATGAGGTATTTCTTCACCATCAGAGCCACCTTGAAGGTGATGGCGTCGTCAAATTCCCGCAGGTCAAGGCCGGTGAGCTTCTTGATCTTCTCCAGCCGGTAGACCAGGGTATTGCGGTGGACAAAGAGTTTCCGGGCGGTCTCAGAGACGTTCAGGTTGTTCTCAAAGAACTTGTTGATGGTGAACAGGGTCTCCTGATCCAACGCATCGATGGGGTTTTTCTTGAAGACCTCCCGGAGGAACATCTCGCACAGGGTGGTGGGCAGCTGATAAATGAGCCGCCCGATGCCCAGGTTGTCATAGTTGATGATGGTGCGCTCGGTGTCGAAGACCTTGCCCACCTCGATGGCCAGCTGGGCCTCCTTGTAAGAGCGGGCCAGATCCCGGATGTTGGTGACCACCGTGCCGATGCCCACCACCGTCTTCAGTCCCAGCTCAGCGGCCAGGGTCTCCTCGATCTGTTGGGCGATCTTGTCCAGACGCTTGCCCTCCGCCCCCTCGGGCATCTGCTTGATGACGGCCACGTCGGTCTCATTGATGGACAGGACGAAGTCGGTCTGCTTGTCGGGGAAGATACCCTGAATGGTATCGATCATGGCCGGGTCGGCGGGCTCCGGCTGGCGCACCAGGAACACGCCCCGGGGCACGTCGCAGATAAAGTGGAGCTCCTTGGCCCGGACGTAGATGTCGCCCAAAAGGATATTGTCAGAGATGATGTTCTTGACAAAGGTGCCCTTGTTATGCTTTTCCTCGTAGTTCTGTTTGGCACCGTTGAAGGCCACGGTGGCCAGGCAGCACAGGCTCTTGGCCGTGTCGTCCTCCCCCTGGACAAAGCCGGCGTAATCAAACTGAGTGCCCCAGCTGCTCAGAGCCTTGAAGGTGCGGCCCTCAAACTGGACAAAGCCGCTGTCGGCGGCATTGATACTCTCCACGACCCCCGCCCAGCGTTCTCCCACCAGGGAGAGCTCGTCACAGGCCACCACCGTACCCTCTGCGTCGATCACACCGATCACACGGTCGGTTCCTTCCTTCATCTGAAGCACGACACTCTGAAAGATCCTGTTCGACATGGGGAACCCTCCTTGCACAAATTCCGCATACAGCGGGAGCTTATACTCACTGTTCTCTATTATAGCGGCTTTTTTCTCCGTTTTCAATAGCAATTGACAATTTTTTTGTGGAAAATGCCGAAAAGTCTCTCATTGTTTCCCTTCCACTGCCCGCAGAGCGGCTATCTCCGCCTCTGTCAGCGCCCGCCAGGCCCCCTCTTCCAGGCTCTCGTCCAAGGTCAGGGGGCCGAAGGTGAGCCGCTTGAGGAAGACGACGCTCTTTCCTCGGGCGGCGCACATCCGCTTGATCTGGTGGTACTTCCCCTCCCGGAGGGTCACCAGAGCCTCATTGGCGCTCCGCCGCTCCAGCTCCGCCGGGAGGCACCGGAGCCCATCGGACAACGTCATCCCCGCCCGGAAAGCGGCCGTGTCGTCCTCGTCCAGAACACCCTCCACCCGCACCAAATAGGTCTTATCCACATGGCGGCGGGGGGAGAGAAGGGCGTGGGCCAGGGCTCCGTCGTTGGTCAGCAGAAGGAGGCCCACCGTATCCTTGTCCAGCCGTCCCGCCGGGAAAAGGCCGATCCTTTGCAGGTGCTCCGGCAGCAGGGAGAGCACTGTGGTCTCCCGGGGATCATCCGTGGCGGAGACCAGCCCGGCGGGCTTATGGAGCATCAGGTACGCAAGCCGCTGTCCGGAGACAGTCTCCCCGTCCACCTGGAGAAGGGCGGTGTCCGGGAACTTCTCCTCCCGGCGGAGCTTCACCTCCCCCTCCACCTTTACCCGGCCGGCGCGGATAAGCTCAGCCGCCTCTTTTCGGGACCAGCGGCCGGTGCCCGCCAGCAGCTTCTCCAACCGTTCCATGCAAGGCCCTCCTTTCGATACGATCCATTTTCCCCCAGGGGCGGCGCGCCGCGAAGGGCAAAATCATTTCAGCAGGATGGTAAAATACCAGAGCTATTTTATCATATGACAAGCCCTTTTTCCATATCAATGGAGCAAAGTCAAAAAGGCAAGGGGCGGTCAATATGTTGATTTGGACGGCAAAGGTAAACCGGCGAAAGATCGGTCTGGCGCTGATGGGTGCGGTGATCCTGGGCGCGGCCGCGGTGGCGGCCACGGTCTTCTGGGGTGGAGACGCTCAGGCCTCCGCCTCCATGAGCCCCAAGGGGGTAAAGACCGCCGAGGATCGGGCGGCCTATTTGGAGAGCTGGGGCTGGCAGGTGGAACCCGAGGCCGTCAGCGTGGAGGAGCTGGAGATGCCGGAGACCTTCGGCGAAGAGTACAGCCAGTACCTGGAGCTTCAGGCCGCTCAGGGCTTCGACCTGACCAAATACGCCGGCAAGCGGATCAAGCGGTACACCTTGAACGTACTCAACTATCCCGGCGGAACGGAGGGGGTTCAGGCCCATCTCCTCCTGTGCAAAAACACCGTCATCGGCGGGGAGATCCTGGGAGAGGGCTTTCTCCATGGTCTTTCCATGCCTGATGGGCAGCAAAAAGAGGCTCCGTGTTAGGGCAGAGGGCTTTTGTTGTGCCCCTCTGAAAAAATTTTTGGAATTCCGATGGATGTATATTGGGGTACAACGAAAAGAAAAAGATAAAAATTTTCCCCCGCCAATGGGAACATTTGGCGGGGGAAAAGCATCTTTATAGTAGTTGCTGCATTTCCATCCGGGCGATGTCTCCCACCCGGGGTCATGGTCTGCTCCTCCTTTCGGCTCACACTCCGCCGCCGAATTCGGAGAAGGTCAGGCTGGGGTCGCGCTCCGCTGTCCAGTTTATACCGCCCACCGGGAGAGGAAAAGGAAAGGGTGAACGCTCATTTGACGCTTTGAGCGTATCGGACAGCATCCTGTCCGGCAGTTTTACCGGAGACAAAACTCCAGGAATGGGCTACGCCGCCATAGTCGATATAGCCGGTGTCCTTGGTGAAGAGAACACCCATAGAGTTGGTGCCACAGGCATACAGACCGGGGATCACGTTACCTTCCGTGTCCAGAACCTGGATGTTTTCATTGACATCCAAAGCGCCATTGGTAGAGTAGCAGTAAGCCCGGGCTTTGATCGCATAGTAGTGGGCGCTGTTTTCATGGAGAGGGATCAGCAGGCTGGGATCTTTGCCGAACTCTTTGTCCTCGCCGGCGGCGCAGGCGGCGTTGTAAGTCGCGCAGGTGTCTACCAGGCCGGTCATATCCAACTGCTTTTGCAGGTCCTCCAGGCTGTCACCCCGGAAGAGCGTACCCGCTGCCAGGGCACCCTCAATCACAACATCCAGATCAGAGATGGGTTCCTCGGCGTTGAGTACATAGGCAGGGTTTCCATGGGGATACCACGCAGGATCGCTGAAGTCCTGGGTATTCGTCATGAAGTATACCGAATCCAACCCCTCGTTTTTCACATGGTCCATGTACTCCTGGTCCACGATGGTATAGTAATACTCGCTGCCCGCTTTCCAGTAACTTTCGGCGGGGGTAAAGCCGCTGCCCTCATTCGTGAAGCGTTTGCCGCCTTCGTTGACGCAGAGCAGATCGGCACTGTTGGCTATAGAGGAGAGAACCTTGTTATGAGAAGGGGTCACACCCTCCAGATGCAGGATGGAGGCAGTTCGCCCGGCATGAGCCATACCGGCGCTGTCCATGCTGTAAGTTCCGGCGCCTAAATTGTCCATGGCATCGACAAGCAGTACGCCGTCGTTCTGATACATGCCGTGGAGCCGAAGAGGATAGCCGAACATTTCCTTACACAGCTCGGCGTTGCCGCCGAAGCCGCCGGTGCAGAGGATGACGGCTGGGGCGTGGATCTCATAGGTGGTGCCGTCGTAGCGAACCGCTCGGATACCGGCGACCCTGCCGGAGGCATCGGTAAGGATCGCTGTGCCCTTGAGCTCCAGCATATACTGGTTTTTCTCGTTATATTCGTTGGCACGCTCCAATGCGTTTTGATACATTTGCCGTGGCGTTTGCTCAGCGGTCAGATAGAAAGACATGACGGGCAGGTCCGGGTAGGAAAAGGGAGAGGGAGCGGCAAAAGTAAAACCGTAATTTTCCACCAGCCAATCTATCGTATCACCCGACTGACGGACGATCAGCTCTACACAGGATCTTTTGGCTCCGTCAGCGGTATCTTCCATCCAGCGGTCGATAAAGGCGTCCTCATCCACCGGGGTAATCGTTTCACCCATAGTGGCGGGGAAGGTGGGATTGACGGCCATAGGACCGCTGGTGACTACGGAGGTGCCGCCTACATTAGCTGCAGAATCTAAGCCAAATACAGCCGCACCAGTTTCTGCCGCACTGAGATAGGCAGCCACACCGGAGGCTCCCAGGCCGACTACGATCACATCGTAGTCGTCAATGCTGACTATATCGGTTTTTTTCTCCACAGGGATATACCAATCACTGGGCTTGCCGCCGGCGGCTTTGATAGCATCGGAAACGGCGGACTTAATACCGGCAGAGGAAAGGGTGGCGCCAGTGATGGAGTCCACAGACAGACTCTGATACTCCAAGATGCGGGGGATCAGATTGTCAATGACGGATTCGATGATGCCGTCGTCGTACTCGGAGGACTCCCCGCCCCGGTCAGTCACTTCAATGGCCTTGATCCCGCCGCCTTCAATGGTGACATCCACCGAAAAGGGCATAGAGTAGCTGTTGCCGTAGACTGTCTGGGAGTATACTCCATCTTTCAAAGAAGCGGGGGATGCGGAAGGTTGGGTGCTTTCCGTTGGATTTGAGGACTCTTTTGGGGTGGGCTGGCAGGCACATAGGCTAACGGTCATGAGCAGGGCCAGAATCAGCGCAAGGTTCTTTTTCATTCCGATTTCTCCTTTTCGATTGTGTTATGAGATTTGGATGCTTGGATGGGAAGAAAAACTTCCATATAAGAAATGGGAGCCTGAACATATTCAGGAAGAATACGGAGAATGGGATCGTTGGAGACCTCATAGCCCTGTGCGGCAAGCTGCTTCTGAACCTGGAAAAAGCGTGGCGGCCAAGGAGCGTTGTTGTCTACGGTGCAGACAAAATGGCACACCTTATCCAGGCGAATGATCCGATCTGGCTGGGTGAAGAGCTCTGGCTCGTCCAGTAAGGGAATGTATTTTACGTCGATCAGCGCACCGTAGAAGTCAGTGTTTTCCTCAGCCTCCCGGAAGATGGCGGCCCGGTCGGGAAGCACTGCGAAGAAAGTGAGGGGCAGGGCGGCAGTGAGAGCGCGGATGATCGGTTGACGGATCTTATCGTTGATAGCATCGTCGTTACGAAACTGGAGATAGCAGTAAAAAGTGCGCCCAATAGTTTCGATGGAAAGAAAGTCCGGTTCGGTGAGGATGCGTTGAGAGAGGGCTTTGTACTCGTTGAGAGCGTCGTGTTCACAGTTCAGCCGGGCAATGCTCCGTTCGATCTCTTTCAAGCGGCCATTGAGAAGTGCAGGAAAGCCGGGTACGCCGATGGAGCTGGCTGGCTCCAGTGTTTGCTCATAGGAAAGACCACAGGCCCGAAGCAGACGAAAACGGGTTATTTGTGGCGAGCAGTCGATGCTGTAATATCGATAACCATTTACCGGATCTCGCTCCGGCATCAGGATCCCCCGGTCCTCAAAATACCGCAACGTGTCGGGAGAGACCCCCATGAGTTGGGCAAATTCTCCGATTCTGTAATATTGGCCATCCATAAAATACCTCCACATTTAAAGTATAAAAGCTTGGTGCGCTCCAATGTCAAGCTAAATGGGAAAAAGGCAGTACACATTTGGTGTACTGCCCAAAGGGTATATGTTCAGATCCCACCGCCGAATTCGGAGGGCGGCACGAACCGTTCCTATTGGATGATGGATGACCCGGCCTTCATTCTATCCTGCCAAGCCTCTCATTCGCCATCATATGATTTCTTGTGTGCTTTCAGCACATGTACGGCGTCTCTTTTTGTCATTTAATCCTTTACCATATGGACGTTCATGTGAGGATAGGTCATCTCCACCCCCGCGCCGTCAAAGGCCGCCTTCACCTGCTCCAGCAGGTCGAAGTAAACGTCCCAGTAGTCCCCGGTGGCGCACCAGACCCGGAGGATGTACTCCACGGCGCTGTCGCCGTAACCGTTGACCCGGATGACGGGTTCCGGCGAGGGAAAGGTCTTGGGATGCTCCCCCACCACCTTGGCCATGCAGCCCTTCACCGTCTCCGGGGTCGCGTCATAGGACACGGTGAATTTCAGATCCACCCGCCGCTTGTCGTTGGCGGAGTAATTGACGATAGTCTTTCCGGAGATGTCCCCATTGGGGATATGAACCACCTTATTGTCTACGGTGTCCAGCTTGGTATAGACCAGGCCCACCTCTCGAACGGTGCCGCTGACGCCTCCGGCCTCCACAAAGTCTCCGGCGGAAAAGGGGTGGGCGGTGAGGAGCATGATGCCTCCCGCCAGGTTGGACAAGGTTCCCTGCATGGCCAGAGAAACGGCCAGGCCCAGCACGCTGAGAAGGGCCACCAGGCTTGTCATGGGCACCCCCAGATATCCCAGGAGGATGCAGATGGCAATGAGCCACAGGGCCACCTTCAGCCCTGAGCGCAAAAAGGTGCGCACCCCGTGATCCAGCTTGATCCGGCCCATGGCCCGGTCAGCCAGACCCACAAGGATCCGTATGGCCACTACCGAGACCACCAGCAGACACGCCAAAATGGCGGCGGTCTGCCAGGAAAAGTTTTTCACAGTCTCTTCCAGGATATTTAACGTCTCCTGGGCGGTTTCCGTATCCACATTGGGCATATTTCTCTCCCCTTTTCTTTTTGTCGGGTCGTCATTCCGCCGCAGTACGAAACCTTCCACGGCGTTTTGCAGTGTGGCTATCTTACCACATTTTCCTGCGGCGGACAAGGCCCCGCTCCTCTCCGCACCGCCACCCGTCTCTTAATACCCTGCTGTCTCTGTTACCGCGACATCTTCCAGTCCCACGCAGTTTTCAAACACCGCGCCGCCCCCTTTCCAAACCAAGGAGACCTCAGTGCCGGCAATGTTGTCAGAGAAGGTACAGTCGCGGAACAGCACGTCCAGGGCGCCGCGGCACTCCACCAGCTCATTTACCTCGTTTTCCCGGAAGGTGCAGTTTTCAAAGAGCACATCCCGGCTGTCCCATAAGCTCACCAGGGAAAATTTCCGGCAGTTTTCCACGAGGGTGTCGGTCACCACGATGTGTCTGCCGGAAAAGTCAAAGGCCCCGTAGGAGCAATTGGAGACCACGCAGTCCTCCACCCGCAGCCAGTTCGTCCCCCTCGTGCTCACGCCATAGGTTCCGCTGCCGTCCAGGGTGCAGTCCTTCACCGTCACATATTTGCAGTCGTCAAACTCCAAAACGTCTCCCAGGCAATAACCCGGCTCCACATCATGCTTGGCAAAGACCCCCTCCACCCGGACATGGGTGCAGTCCTGAAAACGCAGCACGTCGGCGTAACGGTAGGGCGTCACCAGACAGACCCCCTCCCCGCCCCGGAGGGTCAGGTTGGTCACGTCCCGGATGACCACATCGAACCCGCCACCGGAGAGAACGTCCTCCACCGTCACATAGATCATCATGGTCTGTCTCCAGTCCAGGGTGGAAAAATCATAGACTCCCGGCGCCAGAAGGATCTCCGTGTCGGGTGCGACAGCGTCCACTAGCTCCCGGACTGTGGAGACCTCCACCTGCTTTTGGGGCCGCTCCAGGGTCACCGCCCCCGCCTCGCCGTCCCAACCAACGGCGATGCCAAGCGCCTCGGCCACGCCCCGGAGGGGAACGTAAATTACCGCACCCCGGCGTTCCACAGGGCAAGGCAGGGGTATTTTTTCACCTTGCTCATTGGAAAGGGCGTCATATCCCACTGACGTCGATACCATGTGACCGCCTCGCGTCACCGTGATGATATTTTCGCCTCCCACGGCCTGTTCGATCTTAGCTACAGCTCCTGTCTCATCGCAGAAGGCGGACAGGGGAACCATGGTAACTCCGTTTTCCGCCTCCGCCTCCAGCGCCAGAGGAAAACCGCCGCAGAGAACTGTCACCGGTTCTGCCGCCCAGGTGCTTCCCGCCAGGCACACAAGGGAAAAAAGGGCCGCAATGAAAAATCTGCCGTATTTTTTCATAGGAAACTCCCTCCTTTTATTATCATTCTATCACGCCGCCTACCCTTGCGCAAGTCTCCCGGCCTCCTCTTCCGGCCCCTTGCGCAAAAAAAGAGAGCCAGTCTTTCGACTGGCTCTCTTCCTTATTTGAGGTGTGAATTACTCGTTGACCTTGATGACAACGCCGGAACCCACGGTGTGGCCGCCCTCGCGGATAGCGAAGCGGAGGCCCTCCTCGATGGCGATGGGGGTGATCAGCTCCACGTCCATCTCCACGTTATCGCCGGGCATGCACATCTCAACGCCAGCAGGCAGGGAGATGACGCCGGTCACGTCGGTGGTACGGAAGTAGAACTGAGGACGATAGTTGTTGAAGAAGGGGGTGTGACGGCCGCCCTCGTCCTTGGTCAGGACGTAGACCTGGCCGCGGAACTTGGTGTGGGGATGAATGGAGCCGGGCTTGGCAATGACCTGGCCGCGCTCGATGTCGGTCTTGGCGATACCACGCAGCAGGGTGCCGATGTTGTCGCCGGCCTGAGCCTCGTCCATCATCTTGTGGAACATCTCGATACCGGTGATAACGGTGGTCTTGCTCTCGTCCATCAGGCCGACGATCTCCACGTTGTCGTTCATCTTCACGACGCCGCGCTCCACACGGCCGGTGGCCACGGTGCCGCGGCCAGAGATGGTGAACACGTCCTCCACGGGCATCAGGAAGGGCTGGTCGACCTTACGGTCGGGAGTGGGGATATAGCTGTCGACAGCGTCCATCAGCTCCTTGATGCAGGCATACTCGGGAGCGGCGGGATCGCTGGAATCGCTGACCAGAGCGTTCAGAGCAGAGCCCTTGATGATGGGGATGTCGTCGCCGGGGAACTCGTACTTGGAGAGCAGCTCGCGCACTTCCATCTCCACCAGCTCCAGCAGCTCGGGATCATCCAGCTGGTCGCACTTGTTCAGGAACACCACGATGGCGGGCACGCCCACCTGGCGGGCCAGCAGGATGTGCTCACGGGTCTGAGCCATGGGGCCGTCGGAGGCGGCGATGACCAGGATGGCGCCGTCCATCTGAGCAGCGCCGGTGATCATGTTCTTGATATAGTCGGCGTGGCCCGGGCAGTCCACGTGAGCATAGTGCCGAGCCTCGGTCTCATACTCCACGTGAGCGGTGTTGATGGTGATGCCGCGCTCCTTCTCCTCGGGAGCCTTATCGATAGCGTCATAAGCCTCGAACTGGGCCTTGCCCTGGAGGGACAGCCACTTGGTGATGGCGGCGGTCAGGGTGGTCTTGCCGTGGTCGACGTGGCCGATGGTGCCGATGTTGACATGGGGCTTGGTACGCTCAAACTTTTGCTTAGCCATGTTAGTATTTCCTCCTTAATTTCCACAATAATGTGTTTTTACATTTTACACGCAGGATTATTTTACAGTATAGACAGGGAAAATGCAACAACAAAATTGCGTTTTAGCCCTCGTCCTTGCGGCCCCGCTCGGCCACGATCTTATCCGCGATGCTCTTGGGGATCTCCACGTAGCTGTGGGGCTCCATAGAGTACTGGCCGCGGCCCTGGGTGGAAGAGCGCAGGTCGGTGGCGTAACCGAACATGCTGGCCAGAGGCACCAGCGCGTCCACCTGCTGGGCGCCGGGCCGGGCCTCCTGGCCCTGGATCATACCCCGGCGGGCGGTCAGGTCGCCGATGACGTTGCCCAGATACTCGTCGGGCACGATGACGGAGACCTTCATAATGGGCTCGAGCAGGATGGGATCGGCCTTGCGCATGGCCTCCTTGAAGGCCATGGAGCCGGCGATCTTGAACGCCATCTCAGAGGAGTCCACCTCGTGGTAGGAGCCGTAGGTCAGGTGCACCTTCACATCCACCACGGGATAGCCGGCCATCACGCCGGCCAGCATGGCGCCCTGGATGCCCTGATCCACCGCGGGGATATACTCCTTGGGGATGACGCCGCCGGTGATCTCATTGAGGAACTCATAGCCCTTGCCGGACTCGTTGGGCTCCACAGTGATGCGGACATGGCCGTACTGGCCCTTACCGCCGGACTGACGGGCATACTTGGTCTCCTGCTCCACCGTCTTCTTGATGGTCTCCTTGTAGGCCACCTGGGGCGCGCCCACGTTGGCCTCCACCTTGAACTCACGGAGCAGACGATCCACGATGATCTCCAGGTGGAGCTCGCCCATACCGGCGATGATGGTCTGGCCGGTCTCCTCATCAGTCCAGGTCTTAAAGGTGGGATCCTCCTCAGCCAGCTTCATCAGGGCGATGCCCATCTTCTCCTGGCCGGCCTTGGTCTTGGGCTCGATGGCCACGCGGATGACGGGGTCGGGGAACTCCATGGACTCCAGAATGATGGGATGCTTCTCATCACACAGGGTGTCGCCGGTGGTGGAGTTCTTCAGGCCCACCACGGCGGCGATATCGCCGGAGAAGACCTCCTCGATATCCTCCCGGTGGTTGGCGTGCATCTGCAGGATACGGCCGATGCGCTCCTTCTGGCCCTTGGTGGCGTTGAGCACCGAGGAGCCGGTGGTCAGGCTGCCGGAATAGACCCGGATAAAGCTCAGCCGGCCCACGAAGGGATCGGTGGCGATCTTGAAGGCCAGAGCGGAGAAGGGGGCGTTGTCGTCGGCGGGACGCTCGTCCTCTTCCTCAGTCTCGGGATTGACGCCCTGAATGGCCGGAATGTCCAGCGGGGAGGGCATATAATCCACGATGGCGTCCAGCAGCTTCTGCACGCCCTTGTTCTTATAGGAAGTTCCGCAGGTCACGGGAACCAGCAGGTTCTCGATGGTGCCCTTGCGCAGGGCCTTGCGGATCATATCCTGGGGCACGTCCTTCTCCTCCAGGACAAGCTCCATGATCTCGTCGTCGATGTCGGCACAGGCGTCCAGCAGCTTGCTGCGGTACTCCTGAGCCAGCTCCATCATGTCGGCGGGGATCTCCTCCACCCGCATATCCTTGCCCATCTCATCGTAGTAGATGTCGGCGTCCATCTCCACCAGGTCAATGATACCCTTGAAGGTCTCTTCCTTGCCGATGGGGAGCTGGATGGGCACGGCATTACACTTGAGCCGGTCATGGATCATGCGCAGCACGTTGTAGAAATCGGCGCCCATGATGTCCATCTTATTGACGTAGATCATGCGGGGCACGCGGTAGGTGTCGGCCTGACGCCAGACGGTCTCAGACTGAGGCTCCACGCCGCCCTTGGCGCACATGACGGTCACAGAGCCGTCCAGCACGCGCAGGGAGCGCTCCACCTCCACGGTGAAGTCCACGTGGCCCGGGGTGTCGATGATGTTCAGGCGGGTCTGGGGGAACTGGTTCTTGGTTCCCTTCCAGTAGCAGGTGGTGGCGGCGGAGGTGATGGTGATACCCCGCTCCTGCTCCTGGGCCATCCAGTCCATGGTGGCAGTGCCGTCATGGGTCTCGCCGATCTTGTAGTTGACACCGGTGTAGTACAGGATCCGCTCGGTGGTGGTCGTCTTGCCGGCGTCGATATGGGCCATGATACCGATATTCCGGGTATCATGCAAAGAAACTTTTCTCGGCATAGTCTATACTCCTCGATTACCAGCGGTAGTGGGCGAAGGCCTGGTTGGACTGCGCCATCTTGTGCACGTCCTCGCGCTTCTTCACCGCGCCGCCGACGCCGTTGGCCGCGTCCATGATCTCGCCGGCCAGCCGCTCCTTCATGGTCTTCTCACCCCGAGAACGGGCATAGCTGGTCAGCCAGCGCAGACCCAGGGTCTGCCGCCGCTCGGGACGAACTTCGATGGGCACCTGATAGGTGGCGCCGCCCACGCGGCGGGCCTTGACCTCCAGGGACGGCATGATGTTCTCCAGACCAGCGGTGAACACCTCCAGGGGATCCTTCCCCTGCTTCTCCTGGATGATATCAAAGGCGCCGTAGACCACCTTCTGGGCCACGCCCTTCTTTCCGTCCAGCATGATGCTGTTGATGAGCTTGGTCACCAAGACGGAATTGTACATGGGATCCGGAAGGATCTCACGCTTGGGTACATTTCCTCTTCTGGGCACTTTGCTTCCCTCCTTCATATAGGAATGATTTCATAGGTACTCGAACGGCTCTGCCGTCCGTGTAAAGACAAGTGCCTGCTTGTCCCAGTGCCTCACAGGAAACGCCCCTATATATAGGTAAGCGCTTCCGCAAGGACAACTGCCTTGCGCGTTTCGCGCGAATGGGTCTTTTGATGGTTCGAAGCAAGCGCCGCTTACTTCTTGCCGGCCTTGGGCTTCTTGGCGCCGTACTTGCTGCGGGCCTGCATCCGGCCGGAGACGCCCTGAGTATCCAGAGAGCCGCGGATGATGTGGTAACGCACGCCAGGGAGATCCTTGACACGGCCGCCGCGGATCATCACCACGGAGTGCTCCTGCAGGTTGTGACCGACACCGGGGATATAAGCGGTGACCTCATAGCCGTTGGTGAGCTTCACACGGGCGATCTTACGAAGGGCCGAGTTGGGCTTCTTCGGGGTCGAGGTACGCACGGCGGTGCACACGCCTCTCTTCTGGGGAGAGGGCAGGTCGGTCTCCTTGTCCTTCAGGGTGTTCAGGCCAAACTGCATGGCAGGAGAGTTGGACTTGTAAGTCGCCTGCTTGCGGCCCTTCCGAACGAGCTGATTGAACGTAGGCATGGTTTTCCTCCTTTCTTTACGGTTGATTTCTATATTTTAACGAGATACCAGTATAAATATCCCGCTAAAACCAAAGCAGAGGGCTTATTCCCGCACCAGGGCGGCCACAGCGGCTCCCACGGAGATCCCACAGGCCTTGCCCAGAGCCTCCATGGAGCACTCCCGCACCATCTCCACGCCCTTTTCTCCGCAGAGGGCTTCGATGGACTCTGTGATCCGGGGATCTGCGTCCTGTGCCAGGAACACCCGCAGAGCTCTGCCGGCCTCCAGCGCCCGCTTGACCTGCTTGGCGCCCGTGACCTTACATTGTGTGGAAAGCTCTGTCAACATGGGTGGCCTCCTATCTGGAAATGGGCGCACTCCTCCCTTGAGAAGAGGCCCACGCAAAATGGAATTATAGCATAGGGTGATTGGCAAGTCAAGGATTTTTCCGTTTTTCAGGCCCTTTTGGAGCAAAAATGGGACGTTCCGCCCGGTATTTCCACCCCGGCGGACGTCCCACTCTCCTTTTTAGAGTTATGTAAACTACCTATTCAAAGCCGAAGGGGCACGGATTCAGTTATGTAAACCTCCTCCGGCGTCACATGGCATGCCCGCGTCAGGATCTCCACTCCGGCCTCCGCCGCCCGGCGGAGCGCCTGACCGAAGGCGGGGTGGGTACGGTCATTGGGAGAAAATCCTTCCGCCCCGGCCATCTGGATCACGAAGCATACAGCCGCCTCGTAGCCCTGCTGCTTTGCCAGCAACAGCTCCTCCAGGTGCTTCACCCCCCGCTCCGTGGGGGCGTCCGGGAAGTACGTCCAGCCCCCCTCCTCCAAGGTGCAGCCCTTCACCTCGACGAACCCCTTTCGCTCTCCCGCTTCCCAGTAGAAGTCGAACCGGGAGTTGCCCCAGGTGGTCTCGGGGCGGAGCAGGGTCAGACCGGGGAGGAAATGACCCGCCTGGGCCCACTCGGCAAACAATCGGTTGGGCGCCTGGGAGTCCATGTTAATGAGCCGCTCTCCCTTCTCCACTGTCACCAGGTCAAAGGCGGTCTTCCGGGCGGGGTTGGGGGACTTCTCCAGGTAGACGGTGCAGCCGGGCACCAGCAGCTCTTTGCACCGGCCGGTGTTCTTCACATGGA
Source organism: Vermiculatibacterium agrestimuris (assembly GCF_943193085.1). Taxonomy (NCBI): domain Bacteria; kingdom Bacillati; phylum Bacillota; class Clostridia; order Eubacteriales; family Oscillospiraceae; genus Vermiculatibacterium; species Vermiculatibacterium agrestimuris. The sequence goes on from NZ_CALPCU010000005.1 coordinate 94,692, forward strand.
CGGTGAGTTCCTCTCCATTCAGCAGCACCTTGGCAATGAAGCGGTTAGGCCGGCTCAAAAAGATAGCCTTATGGATATTTTGATAGCGCATCCCCGTCTCCTTTCAAGCTGGGGCACATTTATTTCTTTAATTGCTCCAGCTTATGAATAAACGCTCTCTCATCTGCTGATAGAGCCTTTTCTTCTTTACATATCCACCCCACATAGATCTCAATCTGACAATTTTGTATCGGAATGCTACGAATCCCAAATCGCTCCAGATCCATGCGGCTGACTCCAGGCCCCAATCGAAAAACCGTTGTATCTTGTAAAAAGGATATCATCGCTCCACATCCATTCACAAAAACGGTATTTTTTATCTGGTGGAACTTTACGCCGTCTATTTCCACGCAGGAAGTCAGATTGGAAAAGCAATCGTCAGGCATCCGAACCGGAGCGTATGAGAGAAGCTCACGAAGTTCAACAGAGTCACGATTATACAAAGGACTTTTGGGGCCCACATTTACATACCAGGAATCTTGAAAAAGTTGAGTCAATTGCAGCCTTTTTTGCTTTAATTGGTGCTTCAAAGTCCTGCATTGCTCACTGTTATATACCAAAACGCCAATATCTGCAGCGCCGTTTTCCACGCGTTCAATGACCTCTTTTATGCGACACTCCACCAAATGATAGGAGATATTATTGTGACCAGAACTTTGGCTGTATAGTTCCCCCAGCAGTCGTGGAACAGAAAAGAAGGGATAGGATGCAATAGACAATGTCCGGGAGAGAATTTCCTGCGAAAGGCTGTCAATGATCCCCTTCTGTTCCAAGATCACCTTCGCATGGGAATATAGTTTTTCCCCCATCTCCGTCATTGTAACACCGTGACGGCTGCGCTTCAAAACAGGATATCCCAGTTCCTCCTCCAAATTTTTCATCGCTTTGCTGAGATTTGACTGTGTAACAAACAGCTTTTCTGCCGCCTTATTCATACTTTTACAGTCTGCGATCACCACAAAATATTCCAGCTGGTGTAACTGCATTGCGTTCCCTCTCTATCATTAGTCGTTTTATTGATATGTCGCTTATAAATAAAAGGACTTGGCCGAAACATAAAAATTCCCGTAAAATAATTATAGGCAATCTATATTGTGAAGTCAAGAACGGCAGATCCCCTGTCTAATTATCAGCTTTATTCCCCTGAATACTGCCCGCTCATCTTCCACTGAAGATAACCGGGGTATAATAAATTTTGGAGGTATCCAGCATGTCTACCGCAATGTACATCCCAGAGCCCTTCCGCATTAAATCTGTAGAGCCCTTGAAAATGCTTACCCGGGAAGAGCGGGAAGAAAGGATCCGACAAGCACATTATAACCTCTTCAATCTGCGCAGCGATGACGTCTACATCGATCTTCTCACTGATTCCGGAACAGCTGCCATGAGCTCCGCCCAGTGGGCCGGCGTTATGCAGGGCGATGAATCCTACGCCGGCGCCAAGAGCTATTACAAACTTGTAGACGCCTGCAAAGATATCTTTGGCTATGGCTATATCCAGCCTGTGCATCAAGGCCGGGCCGGTGAAAAAGTTCTCCTTCCCCTTTTGCTGGGCAACGGGAAATTTGCCATTTCAAACATGTTCTTCGACACTACCCGGGCCCATGTGGAGTTGGCCGGCGCCAGGGCGATCGACTGCGTTGTCGACATTGCCAAGGATCCTGCCAAACGCGCTCCCTTCAAGGGAAACATGGATATTGAAAAAATGGAGCAGGCCATCCAGAAGCACGGGGCTGACAAAATCGGACTTGTGGTTATGACCATTACGAACAATGCCGCCGGCGGGCAGCCTGTTTCTATGAAAAATCTCAAAGAAGTTTCTCAAGTGTGCAAGAAGTATGGGATCCCCTTGAGCATTGACGCCGCCCGATATGCGGAGAATGCCTATTTTATCCAGCGTGATGAAGACGGCTATCAGAACACTTCCATTAAGGATATTGTCAGAGAAATGTTCAGCTATGCCGATATGTTTACCATGTCCTCCAAAAAGGACGCCATCGTCAACATGGGCGGTCTCGTTGGTATCAAGGATGAAAATTCTCCTTTGATCTTAGAGCTGAAAGCAAACTGCATCGTGTCGGAGGGCTTTGTGACCTATGGCGGTCTGTCTGGACGTGAGCTGGAGACGCTCGCCATTGGCCTGTATGAAGGTATTGACGAAAACTATCTGCGCTATCGCATTGGTCAGGCCGAGTATTTGGCGTCAAAGCTGGATAGTGCCAAAATCGCCTATCAGGCCCCGGTAGGCGGACATGGGGTATTTGTAGACGCTGCCGCACTCTTTCCCCAGATCCCCTATTATGAGTTCCCCGCCCAGGTGTTGTGCATTGAGCTTTACAAGGAAGCTGGCATCCGCACTTGCGATATCGGCTCCTATATGTTGGGGAATGATCCCGATACCGGCGAACAATTAAAGGCTGATTTTGAGTTTACCCGCCTTGCCCTTCCCCGGCGGGTGTATACCCAGGCCCACCTTGACATCGTTGCCAATGCACTGATCGCGATCAAGGAACGGGCCCCCAAGATCACGCACGGATACAAAATCACTTGGCAGCCTCCGATTCTCCGCCATTTCCAGGCGCATCTTGCCCCTATAACAGAGTGATCAGATAACCACTCTCATGCAACAGGCTGGACGGCTAATCTGTTTTGCGGTCCAGCCTGTTGTATTTATTTATAAAAAAGAAGAGACGGAATAAAAATCCGTCTCTTCTTTGTGTTGGCGTCACCTATTTTACCAGTCCGTTGCCAGACAAGTATCGTCGGCGCAAGTGAGCTTAACTG